>JBGSNB010000338.1:0-8897 GCA_041739835.1 Parvularculaceae bacterium
GGCGGCGTCAGCCGCAGCTTTCGCGAGATCTTCTTCGGTCACCCAGCCGGCCGCGACGCGCGCGCGCATGATCAGCGCTTCGGCGTCCTGCGGCTTCAGCTTGTAGGCCTCGAGGATGCCGTCATAGTGCTTCTTCTCGCCATCGACGCGTTCGGTCCAGCCGGTCAGATCGTCGGTGACGCAGCCCGCGAAATCCTCGATCGACTTGACGCCGTTTTCGCCGAGCGTGACGACCATCTTGAGATCGAGACCCTCCAGCCCCGCGAGCGCGTCATCGACGCCGAGCTCCTTGCGGCGGGCGTCGAGCTTTTTCTTTTCCGCCTCAAGCCAGTCCTTGGCGCGCGCCTGCAATTCAGCGGCGGTGTCTTCGTCCATGCCTTCGATCTCGGTCAAATCTTCAAGCTCGACGAAGGCGAGCTCCTCGATCTTGGCGAAGCCTTCCGACACCAGAAGGCCGGCCATCATGTCGTCGACATCGAGCGCCAGCATGAAGAGCTCCGAACGCTGACGGAATTCCTCCTGTCGCTTCGTCGATTCCTCTTCCTCGGTCATGATGTCGATCTCGAAGCCGGTCAGCTGCGAGGCGAGACGGACATTCTGGCCGCGGCGGCCGATCGCGAGGCTGAGCTGCTCGTCGGGCACGACGACCTCGATGCGGTCAAGTTCTTCGTCGAGAACGACTTTCGAGACTTCGGCCGGGGCGAGCGCGTTGACGACGAAAGTCGCGGGGTCGGGCGACCACGGGACGATGTCGATCTTCTCGCCGCCAAGCTCGTTGACGACCGCTTGCACGCGGCTGCCTCTCATGCCGACGCAGGCGCCGACCGGATCGATCGACGAATCGTTCGACATCACGCCGATCTTGGCCCGGCTTCCCGGATCGCGGGCGACCGCCTTGATCTCGATGACGCCGTCATAGACCTCCGGCACTTCCTGTTCGAAGAGCTTCGCCATGAAGCGCGGATGCGACCGCGACAGGAAGATCTGGGGCCCGCGCGCCTCGCGGCGCACGTCCATGATATAGGAACGCAGGCGATCGCCGTTGCGATAATTCTCGCGCGGCAATTGCTGGTCGCGGCGGACGACCGCCTCGGCGCGGCCGAGATCGACGATCACATGGCCGTATTCGACGCGCTTGATGATGCCGTTGACGATTTCGCCGATCCGGTCCTTGTAATCCGCATACTGACGGTCGCGCTCGGCGTCCCGCACTTTCTGGGTGATGACCTGTTTCGCCGACATCGCGGCGACGCGGCCGAATTCGATCGGCGGCAGCGGCTCGGAGATGAAGGCGCCGATTTCAGCTTCGGGATTCTTGTGCAGCGCTTCTTTCAGCGTGATTTGCGTCGCGTCGTTCTCGATCGCCTCGACAACTTCAAGAAGCCGCCACAGCCGCGTTTCGCCGGTCGCCGGATTGATCTCGGCCTTGACCAGCGTTTCATGCCCGTAGCGCGAGCGCGCGGCCCGCGCCAGCGCGTCTTCCATGGCGTCGATGACGAGCGCGCGGTCGATCGATTTCTCGCGGGCGACCGCGTCGGCGATCTGGATCAGTTCGAGCTTGTTCGCGCTAACGGCGTTCATGGCGTGTCTCCGTGGTCGTGTTGGCCGGCGTCTTCATGTCGGGTCTCCTTCAGCGCGTCTTTCGCGGCCTTGAGGCTCTCGCGAATAAGCTCGTCGGTGAGGACAAGTTTGGCGGAACTGATCCAGGCGAAGGGAATGAGCGCGGTTTCGGCTTCGCCGTCGATGTCGATCTGGACATTGTCGCCATCGACGCCGGCGAGGACGCCCGCGAATTTCTTGCGGCCCTCGATCACGCGATCAAGTTCGATCTTCGCCTCATAGCCCTGCCAGTCGTGGTAATCCTTTAGGCGCGTCAGCGGGCGGTCGATGCCGGGCGACGACACTTCAAGCCGGTAAGGCCCGGCAATCGGATCGGCTTCCTCAAGGATCGGCGACAGCGCGCGCGACAGGCGCGCGCAATCTTCCGCCGACATCGTGTGATCGGCGCGCTCCGCCATGATCTGCAAAGTCATCATCTCCTTGCCGGTGACGCGCAGGCGCACAAGCTCAAACCCCGCCGCCGCGACAGCAGGCGAGACCAGCTTTTCGATGCGCTCGGCTAGAACCGACAAAGGGGGCCTTCCGGTAACAAAAAAGCGGGCCCGTCGGGCCCGCTTTCGATAAGATCGATAGCGTTTGACGGGCTCTATAGGCCCTTGGTGCGGCTTTGTCACGCCCCGACGCGAAAATGCGCGCCGGCACTGGATTTTCGCCGGACGCTCGGCGAGACTTCTGCGGGGCGAGATCAGAGGGCGCGCGCGGGGGCGGGCGCTCAAAGGGGTGGTTTCAATGTTCGGACGTTTATTGGCGCTGATCGTCGGCGCCGCGCTCGCCGTCGCCGCCAGCCAGGGGCCGGCCTTCACCGACCAATATGTGCAAAATCTCACCGGGCGGATCGACGAATTGCGCCCGATCGTCGAGGAATTCGACGCCAAGGTCGGCGAATATAATTACACGCGGGCGACCGCCATGGCCGAGTGTTTGACCGCGACCGGCTTGCTGGACGCGCTTTGTTCGACTTACGAAACGGTTGTCGCGCGGTATGAAATGCTGACCGCCCATATGGCGGAGCTGAACGCCGCCTCGATCTGGACAAGGCCTCTGGTCCTCGCCCGCACCTACAAGAAGGACATCGCCGAGAGCGTCTATTCGGTGTTCAAGCCGGCGGTGCCGGCGAGCCCTGAGGGCTTCGCCTATGGCGGCGGCGGCTTCCTCGCCGGGTTCGTCGCGCTGTCGATCATCTTCGGAATATTGGGCGGGATGTTCGGGGGCGGCAGACGGTACGCGTGACAGACGGCGAAAGCGCGGATCAAGGCAGCCTCATCCCGATCTGCGTCGTCAGCAAATGGCGGTCGCCGGCGAAAATTTCCGTAAGCCTCGCGCGCATCGCCGCCGACAATTCCGGCCGCTCGCGCATTTGCAAATTTGACTTCAGTTTGTCGCGCAGCGCGCGCGGGATGAGGGCGCGGCGCAAGGCCGTCGCGACAGGGTTCTCGACAATCAGCGAATAGCCCGGGAATCTCCGGATGCGCTGCGATGAGACATTCTGCGCATCAAGATCGCTGCGCCATTTGACCTCGCCCTCGGCGCCGAGAAAATCCGCGACGCGCTGCAATTCCGCGTCGGGCTCCGCCGTCATCCTCTCAAAGCCGACGGTCAAAATGCGCTCGCGCCCGAAGCGCGCGATCCACGGCTCCAGCTGATAGGCGTAGCGGCTGTAGGCGATCAGTTCCGGATATTTCTCGATCGCTTCATCGATGGAGCAGGTGATGACGCCCTGCGTCCATTCGTGGATGTAATGCGAGACGAGGCGGTCGATCGGATCGCGCATCAGATAGATGAATTTCGCGTCGGGGATCAGCGTCGCGAGGCGGTCGACCGTTTTGGGATAGGTCGGCAGTTTCGTATAATGCGTTGAAGATTCGCCCTTGATCGCGCCCGCAGGCGCCCCCTTGAACAGCCCGCGATACCAGCCCGCGCCTTTCGCGTAGATCGCATCGTCCGAAAAGAAATTCGGCTCCTTCGGTTCCGACATGAAAAACTGCGGCTGCGCGGCGAGTTGCGCGTGCAGGCTTGAAGTGCCGCATTTCATCGCGCCGATGATGACGAAGTCGGGGAGGTCGCTCATTCCGGCGCCCTCCGGTCCCCGAGCGGCGTCCGCCAGTTCGTCCATTGATCCCTGCCCTGATGTTCGCAAAGGGCCGGCGCCGGCTTGCCGAAGAGCGACCTTGCCCGCGCGACGCCGCGCCCCGCGAGCCACATGAAATTCGCGGCGTAAAGACCGAGCGGCCCGTAGGCCTTGCGGAAATAGCGCGTGCGCGACGCGTAGAAGTACGCGGGCGGGCGCTTTTTCGCCTTCAGCGAGGATTTGACCGGCGAGGATCCGCCGCGCAGATGCACGACGCGCGCCGACGGCTCATACACGACGCGCCAGCCTTGCTTCTTCAGCGCGCGGCAATAATCCGCGTCCTCGAAATACATGAAATAGCCGTCATCCATCGGTCCGACCGCGTCGAGCGCCGCGCGCCTGATGAGAACGCAGGCGAAACTCGCCCAGTCGCACGCCAGCGGCTTGTCCGTGACCGGCATCGGCACGACCGCAAAGCCGAACAGCCTGTCGAGCGGCGCCGTTGCGGCGGCGGTCAGGAATTCCGACAGCGGCGAATGAAAGCGGAAACAGGAGATTTGCGGCGTCCCGTCCGCGTCCTCAAGGCGCGGCGCGATGATCCCGGCGTCTTTCTCGCGCGCGGCGGCGTCGACCAGCGCTTTCAACGCCCCCGGGCGGACCAGCGTGTCGGAATTGAGGAGCAGGTAATGCGCGGCGTCGAGCGCCGCGACGCCGATATTGTTGCCGCCGGAAAACCCCTCATTCGACGGCGAACGCAAAATGAAAACGCGGCTCTTCCAGAGATCGCCGCGACCAAGCCAGTCGGCGATCGCCTCCGCCGATCCGTCATTCGAGAAATTGTCGACGACGGCGACGCGCGCGTCATTCGCCTCAAGCTCCGGCCCGAGCGCTTCAAGGCAATCCCTGACGAGGCCGGCGGTCCTGAAATTGATGATGACGACGCCGACCGCGCATTTCACGCGCGGCGGGTTTGCCGGGGTCGCTCCATTTCGGTCGCTCATTCCCCGGCGTCATGCCCGGGTTCATCCCGGGCATCCAGAGGCGCGGCGCTTGCACGCAGGGCGAGGCTGGCGAAATCGAACAGGGCCGCATCCGCAAGCTGCGTCTTTTTCACATTCTGCAGCGCTCGCCACATGGTCGCGCGGCGGCCGGGCGCCTTGGCTTCCCACTCGTCCAGCATCCGTTTCATGGCGACGCGCTGCAGGCCGTCCTGCGACCCGCAAAGATCGCAAGGAATGATCGGGAAGGCCATCGCCTCGGCGAATTTCGCCAGGTCTTCCTCCGCGCAATGAATGAGCGGGCGCAGCACTAGGAGATCGCCCTCGTCATTGAGGAGCTTTGGCGGCATCGCGCCAAGCGTTCCGCCATGGAAGAGATTGAGCAGGAAGGTCTCCAGCGCATCGTCGCGATGATGGCCGAGCACGATCGCGCTGCAGCGCTCCTCGCGCGCGATCCGGTAGAGATGTCCGCGGCGAAGGCGCGAGCAGAGCGAACAATAGGTTCTCCCTTCCGGGACCTTGTCGGTGACAATCGAATAAGTGTCTCTCGTCTCAATGCGAAAGGGGACGCCGAGGCGCGTCAGGAAATCCGGCAGCACATGCTTTGGAAATCCGGGCTGGCCCTGATCGAGATTGCAGGCGAGAAGGTCGACCGGCAGCGCGCCCTGCCATTGCAGGTCGAGCAGCGCGGCCAGCAGCGAATAGCTGTCCTTGCCGCCGGAAAGGCAGACAAGCCAGCGCGGCCGCGCGCCCTGCGGGTCGATCATCGCATAGCCGCCGATCGCTTCTTGCGTCGCGCGCAGGATACGTTTCCTCAGCTTGCGGAAGGAAACGCTGTCGGGCGCGGCGGCATAGAGCGACGCGAGCGCGCCGTCGTCAGTCTTGTCCGGCTGAAACGAGCCGTCCGCCACGTTTGTCCTCCGACGGCGCGAAATGCGCCTCCAGGAATGCGAAGAAGGCCGGCCAGTCCTCCTTGACGACGCCATGCGTGCCGGGACGGATCCAGAAAGCGATCTCCGCCGCGGGGTGGTAGGGTTTCAGCGTCGCCTGATCAAGGCCGCTGGCGCCGTAAAGCTCATAGACGGGGTCGGCGCCGATGGCGGCGCGAAAGGCGCCGTTAGGGTCCGACCAGACGTCGCGGCGGGCGTTGCCGAGCAGGATCGGACGCGGCGCGATCAGCGCCAACAGCATATGCTGATCATATCCGCCGAGATTGTCCTCGCGATAGGCCCGCGCGAACCAGTGCGGATAGTTGTCGGTGATCGACCTGACGCTTTCGCCCCGCTTGTCCGCATTGAGCGAGGCGCCGCCGGTGCCCGACTGATGCGCGATGACGCCGTCGATCCGGTCGTCGAACGCCGCGGCGACGAGCGCCGCCTTGGCGTAACGCGAGTGACCCCAGACGATCATCGCGTTCTTGTCGAATTTGGGGTCCTGTTCGAGAATGTCGATCATCCGCGAATAGGCCCAGCCCCAGGCGCCGAT
Source organism: Parvularculaceae bacterium (assembly GCA_041739835.1). Taxonomy (GTDB): domain Bacteria; phylum Pseudomonadota; class Alphaproteobacteria; order Caulobacterales; family Parvularculaceae; genus Amphiplicatus. The sequence continues at coordinate 6,172 of JBGSNB010000338.1, forward strand.
CGCGCCGAGGCGCGTCTCATCGTCGTCATGGCCGGCGGTGAGGCGGGCCAGCTCCGCAAGCCCTTCCTCGCGCCGGTCGGGCATGAATTCCGACGGATGGATCGTCGCGATCGCGTAGCCGGCGGCGAGGATTTCCTCGAAAGGCGGCGTGCAGATATAGCGGCCGAACACAAAGGTCTCGATGCCGCCGCGCTTCTTGACCTCTTGCGGCGCGCCGGCGACGGCCGGATCCGGCAAGGTGTTCCAGCGCGGACAGAAGGTCTGCATCAGGATCACCGGAAACGGGCCCTCGCCCGGCGGCGTCGCGACATTCATGATGAAGCCCGGCTCGCCGTCGCGCGAGCGCGTCGGGGTTATTGCGTCGCCGAACCTTGCGGCCGCGACGATGCGGAATTCCTCGAGAATGCCCTTTCCGCCGAACGCGCTTTCGTTCAGCGTCCTGCGACTGTCGATCGTCGAATCCGACCACGCGGGCATCATTCCGTAGACAGATTTTTGCAACGCCTCACGAGCGGCGGGCGCGCCGTTCGCTTCCCAATCGGCGACGCTCCGGTAGTCGAGCGGCGGCGCGGCGGCGGGCCCGTCGGGCTTCAGATTGGTCCACGCCATGGTCGCCTCGACGCAGCCGCAAAGGGCGAGCGCGAGGATCACAAAGGCGGGGAAACGCAACATGGATATCACTTTCGTTGAAAGACGAGATAGGCGGGCGCGCGGCCTTCTCTGATTGCTTTGGCCTCATAGCGCGTCTGCGGCCAGTCATCCGGGCGCATGCGCCAATCGTCCGCCTGTTCGGCGGTCCATTCAAAGTCTTTCGCCCGTTGCGCATGCATCAAGGTCCAGCGCACATAATCCGGAATGTCGGAGGCGACGCGCAGGACGCCGTCCGGCTTCAGCAGCCGCGCGGCCTCCGCGAAAAACCAGGGTGAGATCATCCGCCGCTTGTAATGCCTTTTTTTCGGCCAGGGATCGGGGTGCAGGACAAATATGCGTGAGAAGCGCGCTGCGGGCAGCGCCTCAACCAGAGGCCGCGCATCGCCGAAATGGATGCGGATATTTGCAAGCCCTGCGGCCTCTATTTTCTGCAACAGCATGGCGACGCCGTTGACGAAGGGCTCGGCCCCGATATAGCCGGTTTCGGGCGCGCGTGCCGCCTGAAAGGCGAGGTGCTCGCCGCCGCCAAAGCCGATCTCAAGCTGGAAATCCTCCGCCTGCGGAAAAAGCGCGGCGAGATCGATCGGGCCGGCTTGCGGGTCCGGCGTCGCCAATTTCGGCAGCATTTCCGCCATCAATCGCTGCTGGCCGGCGCGCAGCGCATGGCCGGTCCGGCGCCCGTAAAGCTGCGGAATATAGGCGTCGGCGATCATCAAAAGGCGAGCGCCTCTTTCAGGAACGCGATTGTCCGCCCCCAGGCGAGATCGGCCGCATTCCGGTCATAGCGCGCCGCATTCGTATCGTTGTTGAAGGCGTGCTGGACCCCTTCATAGATGTAAAGCCGATAGTCGACGCCGGCGGCCTTCAGCGCCGCTTCATAGGCGGCGATCCCGGCGTTGATGCGCTCATCCTCGCCGGCGTAATGCAGCATCAGCCTTGCGCGGATCTTCGCCGCCGCCTCGGGGTCCGGCTGGCGCCCATAATAGGCGACGCCGGCGACCAGCGCGTCCGACGCCGCGGCAAGCAGGTTCACCATGCCGCCGCCCCAGCAAAAGCCGATGGCGCCGACCTTGCGCTGGTGCGTCTTGACCAGCGCAAGCAACTTGGCGATCGCCGCGAGCTTTTGCGCCGTCTTGTCCGGATCGAGCTTGCCGATCATCTCGCGCGCGCGGTCCTCATCGTCCGGCGTGCCGCCGAAGGGCGAGAGCATGTCGACGGCGAAGGCGTGAAATCCCGCGAGCGCGATCCGCCGCGCGATATCCTTGATGTGGGGGTTCAATCCGCGGTTCTCGTGGATGACGATCACCGCCGGCGCGATCGAATTTCCCTTCAGACGCGCGTGATAAGCGGTGACGAAAGGCAGATGCCGCGTTGGAACGACGCCGGCGTTCGGCGCGCCGTCCGCCATGATCTCTTCCGGCGCGATCAGGTCAACGATGTCGCCGGTGTCGAACTTGGCGGTCGACACATGAAGCCGCGCGTCGTCCTCGCCTGTCACCGCCGCCAGGGCGTAGTCATTGGCGAGCAAAGGCAGCAGGGCGCTCGCCGCCGCCGACCCGCCGGCGATGCGCGCAAGGCGCTCCATGAAGACGCGCCGATCGATCGCGCCATGCGTGAACGCGTCATAAAGGTCGATGATCCGCTGCGGGATTTTCCGGGTCATGGGCCGTTCTATAGCGCAGGCCGCCGCCGCCGACAGCCCTTGCGCGGCGGCGAAAGCGACCTAAAGACATGCGTCCCTAAGCCGTCGCACCGCCAGATGATCCGGGTCCAGGAACTAAGGTTGCCGCTCGACCATGACGCGCCCGCCCTCAAGGCGGCGCTGCTGACGCGGCTCGGGATCGGCGCGGCGGATCTTGTCGCGTTCACGGTGTTCAAGCGCGCCGTCGATTCGCGCCGGAAATCGGCGATCCTTCTCGTCTACATCATCGACGCTGAAGTGAGAAACGAGGCGGACGTCCTCGCGCGCCTTGCGGGCGACGTTCATGTCGGACCAACGCCCGACATGGCTTTCCGGCCGGCGGCGACGGCGCCGGCGGGATTTGCGCAAGAGAGCGGCGCGCGCCCGCTGGTCG
>JBGSNB010000361.1:0-9179 GCA_041739835.1 Parvularculaceae bacterium
GCCGGGCTACGGGCTCCTGAAGGCGGCGATCCAGGCGGGCTGCCGCGCGGCGATCCGGCTCTCGGAGAAGCTCTGACGCCGAATCGCCTTTTGCGCCCGGCGGCTGATCGCGATAGGCTCGCCGCTTCGCGTCCAGCCATACCGGGATTTGTTCATGACACATTCGAAGATGCGCCGTCTCGCGGCCGCGTTCGGCGCCGTTTCGCTTATCGCTCTCGCTGCGGGGTGCGGAAAATCCGACAAGGCGGCGCAGGCCCCTGAGGCCGCCGCCGCGAGCGCGCAAGAGGCGCAGGCCTTCGTCGACAAGGTCGAGACGACCTATCGCGAGGCGTTCGAGGAGGCGGGACGCATCCAGTGGGTGAACGCCACCTACATCAATCACGACACCGACTGGCTCGCGGCGAAAAGCGCCGCGGAGCTGACCGAACTGTCGGTCGCTTTCGCCAATGAAGCGGCGAAATTCGACGACGTCGACATCTCGCCGGAGTTGCGCCGCAAGCTCGACTTCATGAAGCTCGGCATCGTGCTGCCGGCGCCGACGAAAGAGGGCGCGGCGACAGAACTTGCGGACATCGCGACGCGGCTCGGCTCGACCTATTCGACCGGCGCGATCAGCGTCGACAGCGCCGCCTACAAAGCGGCGCTCGGCGCCATTCGCGGGCCCGACGCCGATCTTTCGGGCGCGTCCGTCCGCCAGAACGAAACCGAGCTCCTGATGCGCCAGCTCCGCAATCCCGATCAGCTCGCCGAGGTCTGGACCAAATGGCACGATAATGCGGTCGGCATGAAGGACGACTATGCGCGCATGGTCGAGATCTCGAATGAAGGCGCGCGGGAACTCGGCTACAAGGATCTCGGTGCGCTCTGGCGCTCGAGCTACGACATGACGCCGGAGGAATTCGAGGCGGAGACCGATCGCCTCTGGGGCCAGGTGAAGCCTCTTTATGACCAGCTCCATTGTTTCGTCCGGGCCGAGCTGAACGAGCAATACGGCACCGCCGTCGTGCCGATGGACCAGCCGATCCGCGCCGATCTGCTCGGCAATATGTGGGCGCAGGAATGGGGCTCGATCGGCGATGTCGTCTCGCTCGACGCTGCGGCGCCCGGCCGGTCGCTCGACCTCGACAAGTTGCTTGTCGACAAGGGCTATGACCCGGTGAAGATGGTGAAGACCGGCGAGTCCTTTTTCTCTTCGCTCGGCTTTGAGCCCCTGCCCGAGACCTTTTGGGAGCGCTCGCAAATCACCAAGCCGCGCGACCGCGAAGTCGTCTGCCACGCCTCGGCGTGGGACCTGGACCTTAAAGACGATCTGCGGATCAAGATGTGCACGACGGTCGGCGCCGAAGACTTCACGACCATCCATCATGAGCTTGGGCACAATTACTATCAGCGCGCCTACAAGGACCAGCCGGTGCTGTTCCAGAACGGCGCCAATGACGGCTTCCACGAAGCGATCGGCGACATGGTCGCGCTGTCGATCACGCCGGAATATCTAAAGCAGATCGGCCTCATCGACGAGGTCCCGCCGGCGTCTGAGGATATCTCGCTGTTGATGCGCCAGGCGCTCGACAAGATCGCGTTCCTGCCGTTCGGCCTCATCGTCGATAAATATCGCTGGAAAGTATTTGCGGGCGAGATCACGCCGGCGACCTATAATGACGGCTGGTGGAAGCTCCGTACCGAGTATCAGGGCATTCGCCCGCCGACGGCGCGTCCTGCCGACGGCTTCGACGCCGGCGCCAAATACCATGTGCCGAACAGCGTTCCCTATACGCGCTACTTCCTTGCGCGCATCCTGCAGTTCCAGTTCTACAAGGCCGCCTGCGACCAGATCGGCTGGACCGGTCCCTTGCACCGGTGCTCCTTCTACGGATCGAAGGAAGTCGGCGAGAAATTCAACGCGATGATGGAAATGGGCGCGTCGAAGCCCTGGCCCGACGCGCTCGAAGCCTTCACCGGCCGCCGCCAGATCGACGGCTCGGCGATCCTCGCCTATTTCAAGCCGCTGATGGAGCGGCTCGAGGCTGAGAACGCCGGCCGCCAATGCGGCTGGTGACGGCCTGACTTTCTCCCGCGCCCTGACGACCGGGGCGCGGATGCCCGGGCTTACGCATCAAAAGCACCAACTTACCGCGCGCTCGGGTCCGTGTGAATCGCTAGCACCGGCAGACCCGACAACCGGAGCAATCGCGGGCTTTTGCAGGTTCCGCATATCCGCTCATACGAGCAGTCCCTTAACCCCAGCGGCCCCAAACAAGGGGGACAGTTAATTGCATTAAACTCCCGGTTTCGTTGGGATATTCTCGTGACGAAATTGCAACATCTCCCCGCTTTGTGAGAATTGCCCGTACAAGGGGATGTCGCAACAAACCTCCCCGTGTAAAGTCAGGTCAGGATAAATGGGAAGGCAACCTCCGTATAAGGCAGGGTGCCGCCTTTTGGTTAGAGGGAGAAATATCCATCAAAAAGGTTTCCAAGCGAGAGCTTGATCTCGCCAAAAGGCTTGCAGCGACTTCATCAGCGATAGCGATTGCGGCGTCTATGACGCTGGTCCAGGGCGCTTACGCGCAAGACGTTGAAACGATCGGCGACGAGCCGGAAGAGGTCACGGAAGAGCAAGATACAGTGGTCGTTACCGGTTCGCGTATCCGCAGGGATGAATTTACGAGCCCATCGCCGCTGCAGGTCCTGGATCCCGATCTTGGCGTGTCGCAAGGCCGTTTCGACACCGGCGCGCTGGTGCAGGGCTCGACCATTGCGTCCGGCTCATCGCAGCTGACCTCCGGCATCTCGGCGAACGCCGCCAGCCCGCAGGGCGGCGAGGGCGTTCAGACGGTGTCGCTCCGCGGTCTCGGCGCAAACCGGACCCTCGTCCTTCTGAACGGCCGCCGCGCCGGTCCGGCGGGCATCCGCGGTCAGGTTGCGGCGTTTGACTTGAACACTGTTCCTTTTTCGGCGCTCGAAACTGTCGAGATCCTGAAAGACGGCGCATCCTCGATTTACGGATCGGACGCCGTCGCGGGGGTTGTGAACCTGATCACCAGAAAAGACTTCGACGGGCTTGAGCTTGACGCTTTTTATTCGCAACCGCTGGAAGGCGCGGGCGAGTTCACGCGAGCCAACGCGCTTTGGGGCAAGAACCTTGACCGCGGCCATGTCCAGGTTTCCGTCGACTATCAAAAACAATGGAAGATCACGAAGGCCGACCGGGAATTTCTCGATTGCCCGGAAGATTACATTTTTGACGCGAACGGCAACCGCGCCGACGTTGTCGACCCGCGCGGTCCGGGCGTCCACGGCTTTAACTATACCGGCAAAGACGGTTATTCCTGCACCAACGGCATTACGTGGGGCCATATCTGGCTCTATGATTATTCCTATGCCTATTCGCCGAACGGTTCGAATGCGGTCTCGCTGGATGAACAAGGCAATGTGGACGGCAGCACGCAACTGCTGCAATTCGATTATGACGGATCGCTCGCCGCACTCGGGATTCCGCAATGGGCGGCGCCGCTCGATCCGTCGCAGATCGGATTGCCTCCCGGGTTTTTCCCGGTCGGCACGAACCGGCAAAATTATGCGATCCAGCAGAATTATCACGTCGGCGAACGCAGGGACACATTTGTTCCGACGAGCACGAATTTCACTGTCTATGCAGACGCGGCGTATGAAGTGACGGACGGCATCGAGGCTTATGGCGACTTCCTGATGAGCCGCCGCAAGACGACGCAAACCGGATCGAGCCAGTTCTTCAACTTTGGCGGCACCTTCAACTCGCCAAACCTTCCGGGAGCTTTTGACATTCCGAACGATCCGGTCGTCAATCCCCAGATCACCGGCGACGCCTTGATCAGTCCGACGACATTTTACGACCACGACGGACAGCGCACGCAGGTGAATTACTACCGGGCTATCGGCGGCCTGCGCGGCGAACTGCAAACCGGCGGGTTCCTCGATCGCTGGCGCTGGGACATTTACGGCCACCACTCCACGTCGCGCGGCGAATATCGCACCGACATCGTCAGCGGCCCCGTCGTCAGCGGAATCGGCGATTTCCGCAGCTCATCCTGCGTTGGCCAAACCGTTGAAAACTTTTTCGGCGTGATGACGCCTTGCGTCGACATCGATTACAACGATCCAAACATTCTCGCCGGCGTGCTCACCGATCAACAGCGCGCTCTTCTCTATGGCGTCGATGTCGGCCACACCCAATATGATCAGACCTATGTCGAAGCCATTTTCGACGGGAACATCATTACGCTGCCGGCGGGCGACGTAGGCGTCGCCTTCGGCGGGACCTGGCGGAAAGATTCGATCACCGATACGCCAGGCGACAACGCGCTGAACGGTTTCATATTCCTGGAGAACGAAGCCGGCATTACGGAAGGATCGGCGCGGACGATCGAAGCGTTCGGCGAAATTAACATTCCTGTGTTGCGGGACGTTCCGCTGTTCCATTCGCTGGATATCAACGGCTCCCTGCGCTGGACCGATGTGAACACCGTCGCCAAGCCGGACCTAACATGGAAAGCAGGCGTCGATTGGCGGCTGACCGACTGGTTCCGCCTGCGCGGCACCTGGGGCACTTCCTTCAGGGCGCCGGCCTTGTTCGAATTGTTCCTGACCAATGAATCGTTCATCGTCCGGCAAAGCGGCGTCGATCCGTGCATCGACTGGGCTGCGGCCCTTGCCGACGGCGGCATTTCGCAACGCATCGCCGACAATTGCGCCGCGGACGGCATTCCGAGCAACTTCGGCGGCGGCGGCGTCGAGCCGACAGTGACGCTCGGCGGCGGCCTCGGCCTGCTCGAGCCCGAGACGTCGACGTCAAGATCCGTGAGCGCCGTCTTTACGACGCCGGACGGATTTTTGGGTGACGGCGTCAATCTCAGCCTTGCTGTCGACTTCTTCAACATTGAGGTGACCGGTACGATCGACACGCTTTCAGCCAGCCAGATCGTGTTCGGCTGCTATCGGTCGGAAGCTTTCCCGAACGATCCGCTCTGCGATTTGTTCGTCCGCGGACAGATCGGCGCGCCGTTCAACATCGATCAGATCACGGCGACCTTCATCAATATCAATCGGCTTGAAAATTCAGGCTTCGATTTCACCATGCAATTCACCCATGAGCGTCTGATAGACGACTGGGATCTGGATGTTCGCTCAAACTGGGTTCTTCAGACCCAGGATGATCAAGAGCTGTTTGACGGCATTGTTGAAACGGTCAACGGCGAATCCGGCGATCCCAAATGGGTCGGCGAAGTGAGCTTTATCCTCTCGAAGAACGATTGGACGGCGTTCTGGGGCATGAATGTCGTTGGAAAGACGTCGGATGAACAGGACTTCCTGGACGACAATGGAAGCCTTTGCCTCACCAGCGCGACGGTCGGAGATTATTGCGTGGATCTGATCGCCGAAGCCACGGTCTATCATAACATGGCGCTGACGAAGGTGCACGATAGCTGGACCTTTACGCTGGGCATGTCGAATGTCTTCGATACAAATCCGCCGCGCGTAACGACGGACGGCTTCAATAGCGCCGAAATCTCGACGATCGGTCAAATGCCGTTCGCATCGCAGTATGACGTATTCGGCCGCCGGGTCTTCCTGAATATCAATAAGCGGTTCTAGTCAGAACCGTTCGTCATGACGACAAAAGCGGCGGGTTAATCCCGCCGCTTTTTTGTTAGTCAAATCAAACGCAGATGCTTGACGCCTGTTGGCGCATCGTCGCGATCTTCAATGTCGGCGGCGTCGATGATCGCCGCAAAAATGAAGCCGAGCATGTCGGTCAGGATGCGACACTTCCTGCCTTTGATCTTCTTGCCGCCGTCATAGCCGGAAACGCCGCCGCTTTCCGTGGCTTTCACGCTCCGGCTGTCGATGACGCCCGCCGTCGGCTGCGCCTCGCGGCCGGCATTCTCACGGGCCGCCGCGACAAGACGATGATTGATGATTTCCAGAAGCCCTTCGTCGCGCCAGCGATAGAAATATTTCTGCGCCGTCGAGAACGGCGGAAACTCCTTCGACAGGAAGCGCCGCTGACAGCCGGTCGAGGCAATGTTGAGGAGCGCGTTCACCGCTTCTCGCAAATCCGTTTCGCGCGGCCGCCCGATCCGGTTCGGCCCCGGCATCGAAGGCGCAATCAACGCCCATTCCGCATCCGTCAGGTCGCTTGCGTAGCGCCCGCAATCCCGCTCATATTGCGATCGTGCGATTTCAGTCCAAGGCATCTGATCCTCCGTGTCCTAAGCAAACGCAGAGAATCAAAACGCGCTGAAATCACACAACTCTTTTTGGAACGAGCCCTCAGGAGGAGCGCCGTCGCTTAGTACAAGAGCAGGCACGGCGAAGAATATTATGGCAAGCAGAGAGTTGATAATTGTCGGCGGCGGCACTGCCGGTTGGGTCACGGCGGCGTATCTGAACGGCGCGCTCAATCGCCTGCGCAAGGGGCCGCGCGTGGAGATCACCGTCGTTGAATCTCCGGATATCCCGCGCATTTCAGTCGGAGAGGCCACGATACCGTCACTCAATCACGTACTCGAGGTCGCCGGCATCGATGAGATCGAGTTTATCAAGCACACCGACGCAACATACAAACAGGCGATCAAATACCGCAATTGGTGCAGGAACGACGGATCTTATTATTATCATCCGTTTACCCGCGGCCCGTTCGGCCCGATCGATTTTACGGGCGACAACTGGGCGCGCAGCGACAAGTCGATTCCCTATATGGAAACAGTGTCGCCGCAACCGGCATTGTGCGAACTCGGCCTAATTCCCAAGACCAATGGATCGTGGTCCCTCGGCCCGCAGATACATTACGCTTATCACATGAACGCGCAGAAATTCGCCGATTATCTGACGGAACATGCGACCGCCAGCGGCGTCCGGCATGTCCGCGCGAATATGACGAATGTCATCATGCGCGAGAATGGGCTGATCGCTGCTATTCAGACCGATAGCGCCGGCCGGATCGACGGCGACGTTTTTATCGATTGCACCGGATTTTCCGCACTGCTGATCGGCAAGCAAATGGGCGTCGACTGTTATGACGCGTCGCAATTTCTGATGTGCGACCGCGCCCTCGTCATGCCGATACCCTACGACGTCGCTTACCCCGGGGAGCTGCGCTCCTATACGACGGCGACCGCGCTTTCGGCCGGCTGGATCTGGGATATTCCCCTGCGCACGCGGCGCGCGATCGGTTACGTCCACTCAAGCGAGTTCATCTCCGCTGAGGAAGCGGAACGGGAGCTGCGCGCCTATGAGGGCGCGCATGGCGCAAAACTCGACACGCGAATTGTCAATTTTCATGTCGGCTGGCGGCGCCGCCACTGGGAAGGAAACTGCATCGCCATTGGACTCTCCGGCGGCTTTATCGAACCGCTTGAATCAACCGGCATTTATCTCTCAGAGCTCGGCGCGGTCATGCTGGCGGAGCATTTTCCGTATAAGGAAGAGCACTTACCGGCGTTGGCGTTCCGTTATAACCGCATCCTTCAGAATCGGTATTACGAAATTCTCGACTTCATCAATCTGCATTATTGCCTGACGCAGCGCGACGACACTGCGTTCTGGCGCGAGGTGCAAAAACCGGAGCGGATCACCGACCGGATCAAGGCCAAGCTTGAATTCTGGCGCGCCAAGCATCCGTCCTCGGCCGATCTTGAGGATCAGTTTTTTCTCGGCCAGACGCAGAACTTATCGCCGACGGCGCACCGGCCGGAAGACCGCCGCCCTCCAGTCGACACCGCAAAACTCTGGAGCCATTACAGCTATGAATGCATCATGTATGGCATGAATTTCAGCGGCCGCGACTGGGCTGAAGATGACAGCGAACGCGGATTTCCGACCGAAATTCAGCCGCGGGTGAAGGCGCGCGTCGCGCAGTTGCGCAGTCGTCTGCCGCGCCATGAAGACTTTCTTCGGCAGGCTGTCGGGTTCGAGGCGCCGCCGACTGGCCCGCGTCCTGCAGGCTGGTCGTAAACGTTGATGAGATCGCGCTAAGAGCAGGCGTCTTAATTGCGTCTGAATCCGGAGGCGTTTATTGTGGTCCGTTGCTGATCGCGTGAATGCGTCAAACGGAACAAATCGATGCCCAAAATTCTGATGAAGCCGGACACCCTTAACGAGGAAAATAGGAAATTTGAGCAGACGCCTCTAAAAAAGCCGCTGTTCCTGAACAGCGTTCCCAAATGCGGCTCGCACCTTTTGCGCAATATCTTCCGCATGTTCGTGCCCGTAGAGCAGCAATATCACGCGCAATTTATTCAATGGCCGAACCTAGAAGAACACGCCCACGCATTCAACAAGGACACGAATCTACTGAGCTGGGGTCACCTCTTATACTCGGATGCGTCGGTGATGCGGTTGAAGCACGCCCGGAAAATTCTTCTCGTGCGCGATCCCTACAGTTGGGTCCTCGCCCGTGCGCGGTTTTTCATTTCGGAAGAGTTTTCAGGAAATATCGATCACATCAAGAACGGGGTGCTCACCGTTGAAGAGCTGATGAACCTCATGATTATAGGCGTCTACCAGAAAGCGCCGTCCATGCACGAGATCTTCAACCTGAACGCCTGCGCGTGGGTCGGCACCAGCGTTTACCTTGTGCGCTACGAGGATCTCGTCGAGAATCTGAAGGACCTCGAATCAAACCGCGCCGAGGAATACTTCCGCGCCCTGTTCTCAGCCGGCGGCGTCGAGACCCCGGAAAACTGGCGCGAGCGGGTCCGAATCGGGTCCGACCGAAAACAAAGCGGGACTGCGCGCGAGAATCTCACCGGCAAGGCGGAGGAAATTGCAATTCCAAAGGAATTGCCCGACGCGCAAAAACGGCTTGTCGATTTGCAGTCGCCGGGGCTCAGGGCGTTTTTTGGTTATAGTTAACGCTTCGTCGCACCCATTACGCTCTGCGCATGGCCGACCGTCACCCAATCTATTTGCCGTGAATTAGGTGCTCAGTCCCGAACCGTCTGCAGCGAAACATCGCTGATCCGCGCCGCTGCGCTCCGCGAAGCGCCGTCATCAACCGCCGCTAGAGCGGTTCCCGATCATTCTGGTTCATACCCTGCGGCAGTGAAGAAGTTGGCGATTTCGTCGGGGGTGATGAGGTCGACGAGGCGTCCGATGGCGGCCCAGAGGCCCTCGACGGTCCGTTCGGCGGCTTTTCGCAG
>JBGSNB010000388.1:0-1766 GCA_041739835.1 Parvularculaceae bacterium
GCGAGGGCGGCGGACGCGAAGGCGGCGGACGCGACCGTGAATTCGGCGATCGCGGAGATCGTGGCGACAGAGGCGACCGCGGCGATCGCGGCCGCCGGTTCTAGGCAAGGAAAGATCAGACATGGCCAAACCATTCATGCGCCGCCGCAAGACCTGCCCGTTCTCGGGCGAAGGCGCGCCAAAAATCGACTACAAGGACCCCAAGCTCCTGCAGCGCTTCGTTTCAGAACGCGGCAAGATCGTGCCGTCGCGAATCTCGGCGGTCTCCGCAATAAAGCAGCGTGAACTCGCCCGCGCGATAAAGCGCGCGCGGTTCCTCGCCCTGCTTCCCTACGCGTCGGAGTAATCGCCATGGAAGTCATCCTTCTCGAACGCGTCGAAAAACTCGGCCAGATGGGCGATGTCGTGAAAGTCCGTGCGGGCTTTGCGCGCAACTTCCTGTTGCCGCGCAAGAAGGCGCTGCGCGCCAATGAAGAGAGCAAGAAAATCTTCGAGGCCCAGCGTGCGGACCTTGAAGCGCACAATCTCGAGCGGCGCAAGGACGCGGAAGCGGCGGCGAAGAAACTCGACGGGCGCTCTTTCGTCATCATCCGCCAGGCTTCCGAAGCCGGCCTTCTGTACGGATCTGTTTCAACACGCGACATCGCAGACGGCGCGGCGTCGGAAGGCGTCAAGGTCGACCGCGCTCAAGTGCGGCTCGACAAACCGCTGAAGACGCTCGGCATTTCGAAAGTGCGCGTGATCCTTCACCCGGAAGTGTCGGCGACGATTGAAATCAACATCGCGCGCTCCGCCGATGAAGCGGAGCGGCAAGCGCGCGGCGAGAACGTGCTGTTGCGCGTTGAAGAAAAAGAAATCGAGGAAGACGCGGTCGTCGCCGAATTCTTCGACGAAGGCGCGGCGGCCAAGGCCGAGTAATCGGTTCGGCGCTTGCCTGTGGACAGATAGGAAAACCGGCCGCTCGACGGCCGGTTTTTTTTGTGGTTCACCTTGCGCATGGCCGACGGCGCAAATCCGCTCAGATCCGAACAGGAAAAACCGGCGCAAAGCGCGTCGGACCGCACGCCGTTCAGTCTTGAGTCCGAACAAGCGGTGCTCGGCGCGATCCTGTTCGACAACGAAATCTATTATCGCATTTCGTCCTTCCTGAAGACCGAGCATTTCTTCGACCCGGTTCATCAGCTTATTTACAATTCCTGCGGCGCGCTCATCAATCAGGGCCGCCTCGCCTCGCCGGTGATGGTCGACGCCTCGCTCGCCGCCGCGCCCGGTTTCGTCGAGGCCGGCGGCCGGCGCTATCTTGAACAGTTGGCGGCGAATGTGCCCTCGACCGCTGGCGCGCCGGATTATGCGCGCGTCGTCTTCGACATGTCGGTGCGGCGCGGGCTGATGACGGTCGGCGGCGAGATGATTGACCGAGCCCGCGACGCGTCGCTCGAGGATCATCCGGCGGCCCAACTCGCCGACGCCGAACAGGCGCTCTACAAGCTCGCCGAGACCGGCAAATATGGCGGCGGCTTCAAGAGCTTTCGCACCGCGATCGCCGAAGCGATCGACATCGCCGACCAGGCGGTGAAGCGCGACGGCGGGCTCGCCGGCGTATCGACAGGCCTTCGCGATCTCGACCACACGCTGGGCGGCCTGCACTCGTCCGATCTCATCATTCTCGCCGGCCGCCCGTCGATGGGAAAATCCGCGCTCGCCACCAATGTCGCGCTCAACGCGGCGCGCGCCTACAAGGCGGAGCGCCTCGCCGACGGCACGAC
>JBGSNB010000424.1:0-1556 GCA_041739835.1 Parvularculaceae bacterium
GTCTGGGCGATCAACTGCTTCTTCGTCCCCCGCGCCCATCGCGGCGAGGGCGTCGCGGACGCCCTGCTCGCCGGCGCGATCGACTATGCCCGCAAGAAACGAGCGCGACTGCTCGACGCCTGCCCGGTCGCGACGAAAGACGGCGCCGCCAATCCCGTTTCGATCTATCACGGGGTCGTGTCGATGTTTGAACGAGCGGGATTTGAGGAAATCGCGCGCCGGCGCGCCGATCGCCCGCTGATGCGGCTCGATCTTCGATCGTGAACAGACTATTAAGCCGGGCCGCGGCATCCTCCGGCGGTTGATTTGTGAAGGTCGCATGCAGGCGGAGCCGCTCATCCTCGAAAACGTCGTCAAGCGGTTCGGCGATTTCGCCGCCGTCGACGATCTTTCGTTTCGCGTCAACAAGGGCGAGATTTTCGGTTTCCTCGGGCCGAACGGGGCGGGCAAGACGACAACGCTGCGGATGATCCTCGACATCATCCCGCCGACTTCGGGACGCATCGAGGTCCTCGGATCGGCGTCGGCGATTCCGGTCCGTCATCGTATCGGCTATCTTCCCGAGGAGCGCGGGCTTTATCGCAAGATGAAGGCGGCGGACACGATCGCCTATTTCGCCAGCCTTCGGGGCGTCCCCGGCAGGGAAGCGCGCGCCCGCGCCGATCGCCTGCTGCGCCAGTTCGGGCTCGGCGAATTCGCCCGCGCGAAGAATGAATCACTGTCGAAAGGCATGGCGCAAAAGGTCCAGCTGCTGGCGACGATCGCGCATGAGCCGGAGCTTCTCATTCTCGACGAGCCGTTCACCGGCCTTGATCCCATCAACCAGGCGACGCTCGAAACGCTGATCTCCGATCTTCGCCGCGCGGGGCGCACCATCATATTCTCGACCCACACGATGCAGCATGCCGAGCGCCTTTGCGACCGCTTCCTCATTCTCGCAAAGGGAAAGAAGCGCTTTGAGGGAACGCTGGACGCGGCGCGCGCGGGGTTTGCGCCCCGCCTCAATATCCGGACGCGCGACGACGTCTCGCCGCTGAATCGCGCTGCCGGCGTGCTTCGTGTCGAAACGCTGGAGGCGCGCGACGGCGAGGACCCCGCCTACGCCATCGAACTGACGCGCGGTGCCGACCCGAACAGCGTGTTGCGCGCGGCGTTCGACGCCGGGCTGCATTTGTCGCGATTTGAAAACGCCAACGCCTCGCTTCATGACATCTTCGTCGCGCTGGTCGGCAAGGGCGGCGAGACGCCAGACCGCGACGCAGCGGAGGCGGCGGCGTGAAGACGGTGCTTCTCATCGCCTGGCGGGAATACAAGCAATATGTGCTTTCGCGCGGTTTCCTGATCTTTCTCGTCACGTTCCCGCTGCTGATCGCGCTCGGCGGCGCGGCGATGGGGCTGCTCGAAGCGTCGCGGCCGATGCGCCATTTCGTCGTCTATGACGAGGTCGGCGGTTACGCCGAAGCGATCGATCGCGAAATCGCCGAGCGCGCCGAGCGCAGCATCATCGGCGCCTTTGACGCTTATGTCGCGGTCGCGCTCGACGAAGCGCTCGCCGC
>JBGSNB010000477.1:0-4840 GCA_041739835.1 Parvularculaceae bacterium
AAATGCCGGTGCTGTCCGTAAGAGCGAATGCGGCGCCTGCGACGCGCGGCGCGACGATCGTCGGCGCGGCGGCAGTGGCGAGGAATGCGCGCTTGATCGTATCGAAGCGCACAGCGAAGCCGAAGTCCTGCGATGGGTCGACATTGGCGATAAGGCCGATCGGGCGGTCTGCGCCGGCGCTATCGCGCAAGACGAGCGGCGCGCCCGACAGGCCAGGCTTCATTGCCTGGCGCGAGTCGTCATTCGTCGGCGTAAAGCGCACATATTCGCCGCTGAAATCCCGCAACGTCATCTGGCGGGGCTCGGCATGCGTTTTCAGCATCTGCATCGCTTCGACAACGGGCTGTCTGGCGACGATGAACGAAAGGTCGTCTCCGCCAAGCCGGGACATGCACTCTCCCGTCCGCCGGCCTTCAACGCGGGCAAAGGCGAGATCAAGGTCTTTAGCCGGGGCGAACCCGTCAAGGCCAAGTCCCTCGCGGCCTTGAATATCCGACCACTGAAAATCCTTGATCGCTCCGTCCTCCGTTCCGACGACATGGCGCGCCGTCGCGATCCAGCAGGATGCGTCGGCCGGCGAGCCGAACAGCCAGCCCTGGCCCTTTCCGCCGCCGCCTTCATTGATGAGGACAGGCTCGGCTTGCGCCAAGGGCGGGCAGGCCAGCGCGGCGAGCAGCGCGGCGAACAGCGCGTCAATTCTCATTCGGCTTTCCGCCTCCGACCTTCTTCAGCTTGTCGATCGAGTCCAGCACCTGGCAGATCGCAAGTAACCCCGCGACCAGCGCCGCCAACCCGGTGACGATGGGGTTGTTTGAAAGGCGAGTGAGGAATCCGATCTCGATCCTCTCGGGCTTCGGCCCGCCTGCGAGTCGCTTCAACGAGAGACCTTGAGAATTGGTCGACGCCGAAACCGTCAATGCGGCGGCGAATGCGTCGCCTCGCGCGCCCCCCGAATAGGCCGCAAACCCCCACCAGGGAGGCCCCGATTCAAGGCGGCCGGCGCCGCTCGACAATTGCGCGCCGGCGGGCAGCGAAAATTCGCCGGCCGGATAAAGGCGGTGATCAGAAAAGCTCTGCCCAAAGACTTTCACAGACCCGGCCAAAAGCAATCCGTTGAACGAATCCGTCAGCGCTGCAAGCGTCTGCGGCTGCGGCGGCGCGCCAATGCGGGCAGGGCCCCAGATCGGCAGCAGCAGCGCCTCATGTTCGCCGCACCCCGCCTGCGGCCCATAGGCGAGCGAGCTTTCCTCGGTCAATCTGATCTTCGGCGCTCGGCGATCCTCTGGCAGGAATTCGCCGCCGCTCGCCCGGATGACCAGCGTATCCTTGAATAGCGCGTAATTGACTGACGCCATGACCGATGGCTCAAAAAGACCCGGCATGCAGGCCGCACGCGCCCCCGGCGTCGCGCTCACGGCGACCGGTGTTCGAAACCGTACACGGCCTTCGACGGAATTGACGGCCACGTAATCGAGCTGACGCGTGTCTGCGTCGATGATCATCAGCGGTTCGTTCGGTATGAGAAAATAAGCCAAGAACATAATGATCAATGCGGCGGCGGCGATTAGCGGCTGCCAGCGTTTCGACCAGAGCCGCAATAGATTGTTTGAGTTCTCGCCGTCGGCTGTCCCCTTGTCGTTTGTATTACGACCGACCGGCGGATGGTCGCTTTTGCCTTCGGCGGACGGCTCTCCAGCAGCTTCGGCGACGGTTTCGGTCATTTGGCGAGGCCTGATTGTTCCGGCAGCGCCACCGTCTCGGTCCATTTTTCGATTCCGAATGGCGCTGCGTCGAACTCCAGCTCCAGCGTCGCAAGGCCTGTCGGCGCGGGCGACGGCAATTCGAATTCGCAGGTCTGGTCAAAGATCGCTGCAACCGCGAATTTCGCCCGCCGGCACACGCCCCGCGAGATCAAGACGCTGTCCGATTTCGAACGCAACAGGCCGCGCGTCATCCGCTGGGAGGAATTCAGCTGGATCGTCAGCACTGGCGCATCGCCCGAAATCGCGGGCGCAATCACATCCGCGCGGCCCTCGCACGCCTCGCCGCCGCCTGCGATCGCCGGAATTGTCGCCAGCGCGACAAATTCGGAATCCGCATATTTCATCAGGTCGGCAGCATGCTTTTGCGTGATCGGCGACACCGCCCAGGGCGCGGCTCCCGCGGAATTCACGCGGAAGGGATTTTGCGCCCAGAACCGGCCGTCTATAGTGTCAACGCGCAGGCAAAATCCTCCCGCGCCGCTGACGCCGCTGATGTCGACCGTGACCGTCTTGCGGTCCGCAATCGCCGTCCCGCCTCCAAGCACCGCGCCGACGACGATTCCCGCCGAAACGTTGACCCTCGCTTCATAACCTTCGCGATAAACGGCCCCTGCCGGCTCGGCGAGTTCGGCAGCGCCGGCCAGCAGCGCGATCCCGGCTGAGATTGAATTGAACATCGCCCTACCCCCGTCAGAACAATCGCGGGCAGTCTATCACCGCCGCTGCGATTTGACAGGCGCCGGAATTTGCCGGCGGGAAATACGCGCGGGTCAGCCGCCGATGACGGCGATGCGGCCTTCGTTGACGTGCTGCAGGAAGGCGTCGAAGGAGAGCGTGAAGCGGTTTTGCGTCGCGCAGGAGCAAAGGCCGACCGAGGAGACGCCGCCGGCGCTTTCCAGCCGCTCGATTTCATATTCGCCGCGCGGCGCCAGCGCGCGTTCGGCGTTGGCGCAGCAGGAGACCGCATCTTTCAGGATGGCGCGGCCGCCCTTGCCGGACTTGCCGCTTGCGGAACTCGAAGCCATGGAAGAACCCTCGCCGTTGAGACGTCGCAAAGTCTCGCCGCTTTTGGTTACCAATGTGTTGCAAGTGCGGCGCCGCTGCGGCGGCGCATGAAACTTCGGCAAGCCGTCGATCTATCGCTCGCGCCTGCCCCGCCGTTCGTCGCCGTCGCGCATCACCCGGCGGAAGGCGTCGGCGATGTCCTCATAAAAGCCGAGCAGCAATCCGTCCTCGGAATAAGTGACGGCGGGATAGGCGCCGTCGAGCGAGGCGCGCGGCAGGTCGGCATGAGCCGACAGCATGAAGCTCTTCCAGATTTTCGCCGGTATGGTGCCGCCGGTCACCTTGTCCATCGGCTGGAAGCCGTCATTGCCGACCCAGACGCCCGCCGTCATCTGCGCCGTGTAGCCGATGAACCACGCGTCGCGCCAGTCATTGGTGGTGCCGGTCTTTCCCGCCGCCTGGCGATTGCCGAGATTGGCGCTGCGGCCGGTGCCGCTCGTCATCACCTGGTAGAGCACATGCGTCACATCCTTGGCGACGCGCCGGTCGATGACCGCCGCCGGCGTTCGTTCACTGCGGCGATAGAGGACCTTGCCGCGCCCGTCGGCGATTTCGAGAATGGCGTAGGGTCTTGCGCCGACGCCGCCATCCGCAAACGGAAGATAGGCGGCGGTCAGCTCTTCGAGCGTCGCTGAAAATCCGCCGAGCGCGATACCGGCCTCGCCCGCCGGGATCTCCGACGAGATGCCGAGACGGCGCGCCATGTCGATCACCTTCTTGCGCCCGATTTTTTCCGAGACCTGCACCGCGATGGTGTTGATCGATTTGGCGACGGCGTCGGAAATCCGCATCGAGCCGCGATACTGGTTGTCGTAATTCGCCGGCTGCCAGCCGGCGATGTTGATCGGCTGGTCGACGAAGCGCGACGACGGCGTCAGGCCGTTTTCAAAGCCCGCCGCGTAGACGATCGGCTTGAAGGCCGATCCCGGCTGGCGCTTGGCTTGCGTCGCGCGGTTGAACTGGCTTTCGATATAGCTGCGCCCGCCGACCATCGCCCGGACCGCGCCGTCATTGTCATAGGCGATGAGCGCGCCTTGCAGCGCGCCCGCGACTTTCGCGTCGATATTGAGCACGCTCTTGACCGCGGCTTCCGCGTCGCGCTGCAGCTTCTGGTCGAGCGTCGTGCGAATGACAATGTCATAGGCGTCGGGCCCGGCGAGCGTGCGCGCTTTTTCCGCGACATGATCGAAGAACCAGCCGACGCCGCTATTGTCGCTGCCGGCGGCGACGACCGGCGGGTGAAGCCGCGCGTCGCGCGCCTCGAATTCGGTGATGTCTCCGGTCTCGCGCATATTGTCGATGACTTCGAAGGCGCGGTCCTGCGCGCCCAGCGGATTGAGCGTCGGCGCCAATGTCGAGGGCGCCTGCGGCAGGCCGGCGAGGAGCGCTGCTTCCGATAGCGTCACGTCGCGCGCCGATTTGTCGAAATAGGTCTTCGCCGCGCTTTCGACGCCATAGGCGCCGGCGCCGTAATAGATGCGGTTGATATAAAGCGAGAGAATCTCGTCCTTCGAGTAACGCCCCTCGAGCCAGAGCGCGAGCATCGCTTCCTTCGCCTTGCGGATATAGGTCTGCTCCGGCGACAGGAAGAGGTTCTTCGCCAGTTGCTGGGTGATCGTCGATCCGCCCTCGGCGCGGCCTTTTTCGCGCAGGTTGGTCGCGACGGCGCGCAAGGAGCCTCGAATATCGACGCCGCGATGCTGGTAAAAGCGGCGATCTTCGGTGGCGAGGAACGCCTTGATCAGGAAAGGCGGCAATTCGTCGACCGCGACCGCCTCGCCATAGCGCGCGCCGCGCGCGGCGATCTCGCGGCCATTGCGGTCCTCGATGATGATCGCCGGCGTGCGATTGATCGCCCACAGATCGGCGCCCTCCTGCGGCCAGGGCGCGATGACGAGGAACGCCGTCCACAAGGCGGCGACGCCGCCAAGGTAAAACAGCGAGACGCACAGATAGCCGAACTCGCGCAGCAGCGGTCGGCGGCGATCTTTTGCCTTGGGCGTCACCGGCGC
>JBGSNB010000505.1:0-1865 GCA_041739835.1 Parvularculaceae bacterium
CTGCGGCGCCCGACGCCATCGCCGCCGCCTTTTCATTCGGCCAGCCGTCGCGCGGATTGACGATCACAAGTTCGGCGAGGCCGAAATTCAGCATGGCGCGCGCAACGGCGCCGATATTCTCGCCGAGCTGCGGCTCGACAAGCACGACCGCCGGCGCCGGGCGCAGTGCGGATTTGTCTCTGGCGAGGCGAATTTTTGCGGATTTCCGCGATGGCGTCACGATCCCGGCCCCAAGCTTTGCGCGATTGGCGGGTGATGCTATAGGCCAGCCCGCGCCCCAATAACAACGCGCGGCGCACCCTCCCGTCCGCCCCCCGCCGCAGGAACGAAGTCATGAAGAAAATCAAGGTCGCCAACCCCGTTGTCGAAATGGACGGCGATGAGATGACGCGCATCATCTGGCAGATGATCAAGGACAGGTTCATCCATCCCTATCTCGACATCGACCTCAAATATTTCGATCTCGGGATCGAGGCGCGCGACCGCACCGACGACCAGGTGACGATCGATTCGGCCGAGGCGACGAAGAGATACGGCGTCGCCGTCAAATGCGCGACGATCACGCCTGACGAAGCGCGCGTGAAGGAATTCAAGCTTAAGGAAATGTGGAAGTCGCCGAACGGCACCATCCGCAACATTCTGGGCGGCGTCGTCTTCCGCGAGCCGATCATCATCTCGAACGTGCCGCGCCTCGTCCCCGGCTGGACGCAGCCGATCATCATCGGCCGCCACGCCTTCGGCGATCAGTACCGCGCCACCGACATGCTGTTCCCCGGCAAAGGCAAACTCACCATGAAATGGGAGGGCGAGAACGGCGAGACGATCGAGAAGGAAGTCTTCAAGGCGCCGTCGGCCGGCATCTATATGGGCATGTACAATCTCGACCAGTCGATCCGCGATTTCGCGCGCGCCTGTTTCAATTACGCGCTCGATCGCAAATACCCGATCTATCTCTCGACCAAAAACACCATCCTCAAGAAGTATGACGGTCGCTTCAAGGACATCTTCCAGGAGATCTGGGACGCCGAGTTCAAGGAAAAATTCGCGCCATTCAAGGGAACCTACGAACACCGGCTGATCGACGACATGGTGGCTTCCTGCCTCAAATGGTCGGGCGGCTATGTGTGGGCGTGCAAGAATTATGACGGCGACGTGCAGTCCGACACCGTCGCGCAGGGCTTCGGCTCGCTCGGCCTCATGACCTCGGTGCTGCTGACGCCGGACGGCAAGACGATGGAAGCCGAAGCCGCGCACGGCACGGTGACGCGCCATTATCGCCAGCACCAGCGCGGCGAGGAAACCTCGACGAACCCGATCGCTTCGATCTACGCCTGGACGCGCGGCCTTGCGCATCGCGGCAAGCTCGACGGCAATTCCGAGCTGATCAAGTTTTCCGAGACCCTGGAGCGAACCATCATCCGCACCGTCGAAGCCGGCCACATGACGAAAGACCTGTCGATCCTCATCGGCGCCGAACAGAAGTGGATGACGACCGAAAAATTCCTCGCCAAGATCGACGATAATTTCCAGCAGGCGATGGGCGGCTAACGAGCTCAAGCGGCAATGCCCCCGCCCGACACCGCCGCCGCCCTCAAATCGATCTTCGGCTTCGACGCGTTTCGTCCGGGTCAGGAGGAAATCGTCGCGGCTTTGTGCGCGCGACGCGATGCGCTGGCGATCATGCCGACCGGCGCCGGGAAGAGCCTTTGCTACCAATTGCCGGCGCTGCTGGATGACGGGCTGACCGTCGTCGTCTCGCCGCTGATCGCGCTGATGGACAACCAGATCGCGCAATTGAAGGCGCTGGGCGCGGCCGTCGGCGTCATTCATTCGGGGCGCGAGCGCGGCGACGCCGTCGCCGACTG
>JBGSNB010000508.1:0-5628 GCA_041739835.1 Parvularculaceae bacterium
GGCGTCTCGTCGGCGCTGTCGATCGTCGCGAGCTTTGCGAAAGCGCGCCCGCTTGCCGGCGCAAAGGCGCCGAGCGCCCGAACGCGTTCGGCGATTTCGTCGAGCGCCGCCCACATTTCGCGATACTGGGTTTCAAACATCGTGTGCAATGTCTGGAACTGCGGTCCGGTGACGTTCCAGTGATAGGCGTGCGTCTTCATATAAAGGACATAGGTGTCGGCGAGGACGCCGTTCAGCGCGTCGGCGACGGCGGTCCTGGCGTTGGCGTCAAGGCCGGTATTGATCATTGCCATGCTTAGCCTCCGTTTTGTGACTGATCCTTTTCAGATAGGGAGCGCGGGCGCATCATTCAAATAGATAATCGGAATTGCGCCGATCGAGCGGTTCGATGCGATTCACCGCAAAGACGCACAGAACCGATGGATGCGCCGGCAGGCATCCTCAAGCTCGGCCATCGACGCCGCATAGGAAATCCGGAAATAGGGCGAAAGGCCGAACGCCGCGCCGAACACGACGGCGACGCCTTCCGCGTCGAGCAGCGCGAGGGCGAAATCCTCGTCGCTGGCGATCGGCTTTCCGTTCGGCGTTCTCTTGCCGATTGCGCCCGCGCAGGACGGGTAGACGTAGAACGCTCCGTCCGGCGTCCGGCAACTTATTCCCGGCGCCGCGTTCAGCATCGCAACAACGCGGTCGCGGCGCGCGCGAAAGGCGGTGTTGCGTTCGGCGAGGAAATGGTGATCGCCGTTTAGCGCTGCGACCGCCGCCCACTGGCTGATCGAACAGGGATTGGTCGTCGATTGCGACATGATCTTCGCCATGGCGGCGACGAGTTTTTCCGGGCCGCCCGCATAGCCGATGCGCCAGCCGGTCATCGCATAGGCTTTCGAGGCGCCGTTCAGCGTCAGCGTGCGATCGAAGAGACGCGGCTCGACTTCCGCGATCGTCGCGAATGCGCGGCCGTCATAAAGAATGTGCTCGTAGATATCATCGGTGAGAATCATCACCTGCGGGCAGCGCAGCAACACGTCGGCGAGCGCGCGGAGCGAAGCGCGATCATAGACGGCGCCCGTCGGATTTGACGGTGAGTTGAAGATGAACCATTTGGTGCGCGGCGTGATCGCGCGCTCAAGCGCCTCGGGCCGCAGCAGAAAACCGTCCGCTTCCGAAGTTTTCACGATCACCGGCCTGCCGCCGGCGAGCTGCACGATGTCGGGATAGGAGACCCAGTAAGGCGCCGGGATCACCGCCTCGTCGCCGTCGTTCATGCTCGCCATGATCGCATTGTAGATGACGGCCTTGCCGCCCGGCGCGACCGAGATCTGCGACGGCGCATAAGTGAGGTTGTTGTCGCGCTTGAATTTGGCGATGACCGCCGCCTTCAACTCGGCGATGCCGTCGACGGCGGTATACTTGGTCTCGCCGCGGCGGATCGCGACGATCGCGGCCTCTTTCACATGGTCCGGCGTATCGAAATCGGGCTCGCCCGCCGACAGGCTGATGACGTCTTTCCCCGCCGCCTTCAGATCGCGCGCCCGCTGGGTCATGGCGAGCGTCGGCGAGGGGGCGATACGCGCAAGCGCGGAAGATTGGGCGAAGACGGACATGAAGCGACCTGTGCGGCTGGCGATCGACGCGCCCGCCTCATTATCGTGCGGCGCAGCAAAATCAAAATCCCGGCGGCCAGCGGTCAAAAATTGTCCGCGGTTGAAATGCAGCTGCCGCTCCACCGTCGGCTGATCACACGCAACCAATTGTAAAACCTGAATTTTTCTGGAAATTGCCCGCCGCCCTGCTGGCGCCGCTCGACGCCGCAACCCCAAGTTGTTGTTTGACCTCCGGCCGTTGTGTGGTTTCATCTGCGGCAGGAGAGCGGCTGGGAGACGACATGGTTGAGGGCCTGAAAACGGCGCTGGCCAACAAGCCCCCGCGCCGGTCGATCGACAGCGGGTTGACGGCGGCGGACCGGATCAACATCAAGATCGAGCGCCATGCGCTGCTCTTGAGGGGGGCGCCGATCGCCGCGGCGATCAGCATCGTCAATGCGATCATCACGCTTGGCGTCGCCTGGGGCCGCATCGACACGACGATCATCGGCGCCTGGGCGGGGGCGGTGATCGCGCTGGCGGCGTTCCGGCTCTTGATGTGGCGCCGGGTCTCCAGATCGCAGGTCGCGGGCCGCTCGCTGCTGAGATTCACGCGGATGCATGTCGCCTCGATGGCGGCGAACGGCGTCTTGTGGGGCGCGCTTGCGCCGATCTTCGCGGTCAGCGGCATGATGTCGAACGCCTATCTGCCGTTCATCATCGCCGGGATGACGGCGGCGGCGATCGCCTCTGCGTCTTCGTCCTGGAAATCGGTGCTGGCGTTCAACGTGCCGGCGCTCGCCTCGGCGGCCGTCTCCTACGGCGTTTTCGCGCCGCATGACGGCGTCCTCATCGCGGCGGTGATCGTGCTCTACGGGGTTGCGACGACCTATCTTGCCTGGTCGACGCAACAAATGATCGTGCGGTCGATCCGCCTGCGCTCGCGCAACGATCATTTGCTGTCCGCCCTGACCAGACAGGTCGATGCGGCGCACGAGGCCGAACAGCGCTTTCGCGCGCTTGTAGAATCCTCGTCGGACGTGACATTGATCTTTTCGCCGGACGGCAAGGTCACCTATGCGAGCCCGGCGGCGGAGGCGGCCTTCGGCGCGCCGCCGCAGAACATCATCGGCCTTGCGACGCACGAAATCGTCCATCCCGACGATTTCGATCAGTTCCGCGCGGTCGGCGGCAAGACTCTGTCGAAGATCGGTGAGGTGATCCCGCTCCGCCATGTCTGCATGCGCGCGGGCGGCGGGGTTTATGTGAATCTCGCCGGGCGCCTCACCAACATGCTCTATGTGCCGGGGGTTGAAGGTTTCGTCTTCAGCGGCGGCAGGGTCGAGGACGAGGCCGCCTGCCGTCACATGCCGGCGGCGGAATAGCCGCCTAAACCGCTTTCGCCCAGGTCCCGTGAAATCCGGCGGGGACGCGCTGCGGCAGCTTCACGCGCGCGACAGGCGGCTTTGAGAAATCGCGCGCATCGATGATCTGCGCTTCGGAGTTCCCATCAAGATCCGCCGTGAACGTGACGACAAAGCCTTCGTCCTCGCCGACGCCGTCCGGCGCGAAGGCGGGCTCCGACGCGAATACGCCGGGCCCGAAATCATGCTGCTCGAAGCGTCCGGTCTGAAGGTCGTATTTGCGCAGCGCCGAGAAGCGCTGCAGCACATGGTCGTCCATGACGACATGATAGGACCAGCGCGATTTCTTCGCGGCGTAGTCGAGATTGACGACCGGGAATTCGGAAAGCGCGTCGTCAAGCTGCGTTTCGGTTCCCTTGCCGGTCTTCATGTTCATGCGCCAGATGAAGGGCTGCGCGCGCAGCGCCAGCACCGTCACCATCGCCGCATAGGGTCCGTAGGCGGAGGGATCGGGCGCAAAGCCGTTCGGAACCATCTTGCAGGCCGCCATCACGACGTCGTCGCCTTCCTCCCAGCAATTGATGACGTGATAGATGTAGCAGGTCGGGAATTCGAACCATGTCGGCGCGCCGCCGCCCGGCTGCTGAGAACGGCGCGGAACAACGCCGAACCTCGTCGGCTGGTCGGCGACATGGATCTGCCACATCCGGTTGCGGATCGCGCTGTCTGTGAAGACGACCGGGAGATCATGCAGGATCACGTAATTGCGCGTCAGGCCCATATCGTGCGGCAGGCGCGGACCGGGCAGCGCAATCTCTTGAAAATGCGTCAGGCGGTTGTCGGCGGAGACGACGCCGAATGACATTTTCGGCTCGTAGAGCGCATAGTCGAAAAATACGAATTCGCCGGTCTCGGGATCGACTTTCGAATGGGCGGAAACGTTTCCCGGCAATTTGCCGCCGAAATCCTCGACGCCGATCGTTTCCAGCGTCTTCAGGTCGATCGCGACCAGCTGGCCGGATATATACCACAGCGCGAGCAGCCGGCCGTTATGGACAACGATGTCGGTGTTCGCCGTGTCCTTGTAGACGGTGCGCCGGCCCTCTAGCGCGCGCGCCGGCGAAAAAATGCCGGGCATGGCGTCGAGGCCTTCGATCTCCGCTTCGAAATCCGCCGTCCTGACATAGCGGTTGGCGTAGCGCGCGCGGCCGTCTTCGAACCAGACGCCATGCAGCATGCCGTCGCCGTCGAACCAGTGATGCAGGCCCGCGGGCGGCGCCATCGGATTGGGGCCATTGCGGAAATAGGCGCCGTTCAGCGATCGCGGGATCTCGCCGATCACGGCGAGATCGCTCGCCGAGATCTCCTCGCGCACGGGGGCATAGAGCCCGCCAAGATAGGGGTTTAGGGCGTTGAGGCGCGCATCGG
Organism: Parvularculaceae bacterium; assembly: GCA_041739835.1. GTDB lineage: Bacteria > Pseudomonadota > Alphaproteobacteria > Caulobacterales > Parvularculaceae > Amphiplicatus. Next base: position 4,376 of record JBGSNB010000508.1, read on the forward strand.
CCATAGGTCCAGTCGCACTCCCGTGTCAGCCGCCGCCGATCAGGTCGCCCTGGACCTTCTGCGGGCGGTTGAATTATTTCCGGCGTCGCGACGGTAATTTCCCGGACCCGCGCGCGCCCATAGGGCGGAGCGTAAACGAAGTTGAAGGGGAGTTCGAGATCGATCCGCAGAGGCGGTTTTCCGTTCGACGGCGCCGCCGGAAAATCGCCGAATGGCGTTGCCGGTCGCCGAAACTCAATCGGGAGGCTTGCAGGACAGCGAACAGGATTACAAACTCTCAGCGACCAAGCCTTGTGCCGGGTTGAGGATCATACTCCAGAACGTCAGCTTGGAGGGCCGCAAGCGTGACGACATTCGAACCCGTCGCGAACGAAATAACCGAAGGCTGCTTCACCGCCGAGGCGGAGGCGTTCGCCGAAATTGAGTCGATGGGCTGGAACGCGCTGGCGCGCGACGTCGTCATTCCCGCTGATGAGGAATTGCACTGGCATGATTTCGAGGCCGTCGTCTTCATTGTGAGCGGCAAGCTGCGGGCGGCGGATGAGAACGGCGCCGTTACTGAAGCGGGGCCCGGAAGCCGCATCAGGACCGGCGCAGGCTTTCTGCATCGTGAACTGGCCGGCGCCGCTTATCGCGCCGTCTTCGGTTTCAAGATCAAATTGTCGGAGTTCACGCAGCCGATAAACAAGCCGCTTTCGATGGCGCGGGAACAACCAAGCTAGGACAATTCGGCCCGTCATCCGGCGTTTTCGCCAGCGATCGCCCGACATGTCCGCAATGGCCGACAGGCGACACGACAAATGCGGATCGGCCGCCGCGTTCTTTCGTCGATCAGCCGGTTTCCATTTGATCGGAAAACGCCTTAGACCGGGCCGCCCATATGCAAAGCGGAGCAGGGATTGGCCCGTCAGGTCGAGAATTTCGTCTGCCAGTCCTGCGGCGCCGTTACCGGCAAATGGCAGGGGCGCTGCGACGCCTGTGGGGAATGGAACACGATCGCCGCCGAGGCGATCGAAGCGGGGCCGCCGGGCTCGCTGGCCGCGTCCGCGAAATCGTCAAAAGGCAAGGTTCTCGACTTCACGACGCTGAAGGGCGGCGGCGAGTTCGAGCCGCGTCTCTTGACCGGCAATGCGGAATTCGATCGCGCCTGCGGCGGCGGGCTGGTGCCGGGGTCGGCTCTGCTGATCGGCGGCGATCCGGGCGTCGGCAAGTCGACGCTGTTGCTGCAGGTTGCGGCGGGGCTGGCGAAGGGC
>JBGSNB010000519.1:0-2458 GCA_041739835.1 Parvularculaceae bacterium
GATCAGCGTCGCCCAGGTCGCGGCGCCGCAGATGAAGGCCCTGGTGCCGTCGATGGGATCGATGACCCAGCGCAGCGCCGCCTCGGCGCGTTCGGCCCCGAATTCCTCGCCGATGATGCCGTGCCCCGGATAGACCGCCGCGATCATGCGGCGGAGCGCGCGTTCCGCTTCGCGATCGGCGTCGGTGACCGGATCGAACCAGATGCCGGCCTTGTTGGCGACCGACGCGCCAGCGCGAAAACGCGGCAGCGTCTCGGCCCGCGCCGCATCCGCCAGCCGCTCAGCAAAGGCGGAAAATTCAGGGTGAATCGCGATGTCGGCGGCCATGGCGCGTGACCATGATGCCGCCGGCGCTGAAGATCAAGAACGGATTATTCGCCGCCCGACATCGCCTTGGCGAGATCGAGCAGCCGACGGCGCGGCTCGGCGTTCATCGTATAGAAGGCGCGAACCAGCGCGATCGTGTCCTTGTTCTGGAATACGTCTTCCGGCGCCTTCACGGAATGATCGCCATTGGTCTGCTCGATATAGGCGCCGGCGACATCGGCGCCTTCGAAGAAGTAGGAGATCGGCACTTCCAGCGCCATCGACAGCGTCCACAGGCGCGAGGCGGAAATCCGGTTGGCGCCGCTTTCATATTTCTGGATCTGCTGGAAGCGGATGCGCACCGCGTCGGCGAGCTTTTGCTGCGTCATGCCGAGAAGCCGGCGGCGCTGGCGCACGCGGTTGCCCACATGCAGATCGATCGGATGGGCCATCGGCCGTTTCTCCCTTTGAGCAAGCGCAAGAACGCGCCATCGCGCCCCTGTCGCGGGAGAAAAACGCAAGCTCCATGCCGGATCGGCGAAATCGCCCGGCGTCCCGATGCGGGACAAGGCTCAATCGATCATCTTGGCGGAGCGCAGCCAGAAATCTTCGTCAAAGCCCGGCATTTCGAGATTGGCGATGAACTGGCGCGAGGCGGCGTCCCAGGAGAACCGTTCCGCCCAGCGCCGGCAGGCGGCGGGATCGCGCTTCGACCAGGCGTCGAGGCAGGCCTTTTTCAGATCCTCGTTCAACGCGCCGCAGCCTTCCGGCGCGCCGTCGAGAATCTCGAGCGGCCCGCGCACCGGATAGGCGGCGACCGGCACGCCGCAAGCGAGCGCCTCGACATTGACGAGGCCGAAGGTGTCGGTGCGCGACGGGAATACGAAAACGTCCGACCCCTGATAATATTTCGTCAGCTCCGCGCCGAATTTCGGGCCGACGAACACGGCGTCCTTGAAACGCTCTTCGAGGTCGGCCTTTTGCGGGCCGTCGCCGACGATCAGCTTCGTTCCCGGCAGGTCGAGCTTCAGGAAATCCTCGATGCTTTTTTCGACCGCCAGCCGCCCGACATAAAGAAAGACCGGGCGCGACAAATGGTCGAGAAACCCGCGATCGCCGGGGATGAACTGCTTCAGATCGACGCCGCGCGCCCACAGCTTCATGTCGACGAAGCCGCGCTCGCGCAATTCGTCCATCAGGCCGGGCGTCGCCACCATCATCGTTTCGCCGTCCTTGTGGAAGTCCTTCAGCACCGCATAGCCCCAGGAAATCGGCACCGCCCAGCGTTCATGCGCATATTCGGGAAAGCGCGTGTGAAAACTCGTGGTGAACGGATAATCCCGGCGCTTGCAGAAGCGGCGCACCGCCCTGCCGATCGGCCCTTCGGTCGCGATGTGCACCGCGTCCGGCTTGAAATCATTGATGATCTTGGCGACGCGCCGGTTCGGCAGCAGCGACAAGCGGATCTCAGGATAGGACGGCAGCGGCACCGACTTGAATTCGTTCGGCGTGATGTAGCGCACCTGATTGCCGAAACTTGTCAGGATGTCGCCGAGCGTTTCCAGCGTCCGGACGACGCCGTTCAGCTGCGGCTTCCACGCGTCGGTCGCAATGACGATCTTGAGGCCCGATTGCGGGTCCGGCATGGTGAAGCGTTGTTTCGGGCGCGTCAGCCGGCCGACGCCGCTGCGAAACCGCTTGAACGCCCCCGGCCGCGCCGGATCGATGACGATATCCGCGTCAGGCGATTGATCGTCTGAATTCAAGCTGTTGCTCCTTCCGCACCGGCGCTGAACGGGCGCCAAGGCGTAGACGCTCGGCGATTTCGACGCAACCCGCGGCGCACGCGCTGCGAATTTATGCTGCGCTGCAGAAATATTATTGCGCTGCAGCAGATTCCATGTAAGCTTCTTCTTGCAACGCTTTGCGGCGTTGCTGCCCTAACGGGCGTTTCCTCCCAATAGACTTGGCCGCGGGCTCACCCCCGCGGCCTTTTTCTTTCGCATATGCAACAAATTACAGGCGCCGACTATTCAGCCGCGAGCGCCGGCCGGAAGGCCGCGGCAGAGATCGTCGCCAGCTCGGCGATGAGGCCGCGCAGATTCCGCCGCAGCGTCTCGAAGCCCGCCGTGCGCGCGATCCGCTGCTCGTC
>JBGSNB010000542.1:0-4363 GCA_041739835.1 Parvularculaceae bacterium
CGCCGCATCGCGCCGGTGATCGCGCCCATGCCGCCGATCGCGTGTCCCCAGCGGCCCTTCTTGCCGTTCACCTCGCCGAAGGCGTGATGGAGAAGCACATAGGCGGTGCCGGCCGAATGGGGCGAGGCATAGGCGCCGACAATGCCGTCAAAGGCGAAGGCGCCGATGATAGAGGGATGCTCGAAATATCCTTCCAGGAACTCCGTTGCCGATTTTGTAAACAGGTCGAGGATCAGCGTCTGGTCGCGCTGCTTCAGCCGCGCGAGGCGCCCGCCCGTCGTCAGCGCCCGCCAGATATCTGAAAGTCCGCCGCCGAGATTGGGCGGCGTTTTGAGCACGAGATCGCGTAGCACATCGGCGGCGGTGTCGATCGCCTCGTAATAGCGCGGCAACGCTTCGGCGTCCTTTTCGGACAGGCGCGCAAACTCGTCCCTGTTGCGCGCCGGGTCGAAGGTGAGCTTCAGATACTCGCCGTCTTTGGTCCCGGTCGGCCAGAAATTCGAGATGTCGCGCTCAACGACTTTGAGGCCGTTGCCGTAAAGATCGAGATCGGCGATCACTTTCGGATTCAAGAGGCTGACCGTGTAGCTGGCGGTCGAATTCCTGTAGCCGGGGTGGAATTCCTCCGTCACCGCCGCGCCGCCGACGACATCGCGCCGCTCGATGATGCGGACCTTCAGCCCCGCCGCTGCGAGATAGCCGGCGCAGACGAGGCCGTTATGGCCGGCGCCGATGATGAGAACGTCTGTCGCCTTCATTTAAGCTGCTTTCGCATCGCGATCCGGGGGGCGAAAGCAAAACCCCAGGCCGCCTCTTTTTCAATCGTCCCGAGAAGCCCCGTGCGCGCCGATTCGGGCGTAAAGTCGGCATAGCCGAGGCGCCGGTAGTACGGGGCGTTCCATGGAACATCGCGATAGGTGGTCAGCGTCATTCCGTCAAAGCCTTTCGCCAGAGCCCAGGCCTCCCCGGCGGCGATCAGTCGCCGCGCGAGCCCTTTTTTCTGGTGCGGGGGATCGACGTCGACTTCGACCAGATGCGCGTCGCCGTCCATCGGCTCGAACATGGCGAAACCGGCGAGAGCGCCGTCGTCGGCGGCGGCAACAAAGGTGACGCCCATGGCGATAGTCCGCAGATGTTCGGCCGCGTCGCGGATAGGACCGTCCGCACAGAAATCATAGCCGACGGCGCGATAAATCTGCGCCGCCCGGCGCTCCAGCGCCCGCATGACTTCGATTTCGGACGCGGTCGCCGCCCGCAGGACCATGTTGCCGCTCAAGCCAGTCCGATTTCCTTCAGCCGCTGCTTCAGGAAAGCGTCCGCGGTGATCGGCGGGTATTTGGCGCCGGCGCCCTTGCAGCTCGGGATGCATGCAAGCACCGCATCCGAGTGCGGGTGCATGAAGAACGGCATCGAATAACGTGAGACATTCGGACCCTCCGGATTGACGACGCGGTGCGTCGTCGCCGGAATGACGTCGTTGGTCACCCGCGCCAGCATGTCGCCTGCGTCGACGATCAGATTGTCGCGCGCAGTTTCAACCGCCAGCCATTTTCCGTCGCGGTCGAGAAGCTCGAGGCCCGCGCCCTCCGCCGCGACGAGAATGGTGATGAGATTGATGTCTTCATGCGCGGCGGCGCGCACTGCATTCGGATCAGCGTCCTTCGGCACCGGCGGATAATGCAATAGCCGAAGGATCGAATTCCCGTTGGTCGCCATCTTGCGGAAATAGTCGCCGGGAACGCCGAGCGAGGGCGCCAGCGCTTCAAGCATGGCGAAACCAGCCTCCTCCAGCGCTGAATAGAGCTGCAGAAATGTCTCGCGAAAGCGCGGCGGATTGGCCGGCCAGATATTTTGCGGATAGATTTTCGCGAGCGGGGAGGCGAAGGCGAATTCGCGGCCGACATGCCAGAATTCCTTGAGGTCCCCGACCTTGGCGTCCTTGGCGTGCTCGCGGCCGAACGGCGTATAGCCGCGCTGGCCGTCGGGCCCGGCGGCATAGCGCAATTTCTCCTCGACCGGCAGGTCGAAGAAATCCCTCGACATTTGGTACGCGCGCGCCAGCAAGTCGGTGCTGACCGCATGGTCTTTGAGGATGATGAAGCCGTAATACTGGAAACCCTCGATCAGCGCATCGATGAACTCGCGCCGAGCGGCGTCGTCGCCAAGCGTGTAGGATTTCAGGCTGAGTTCCGGGACGCGGTCGAATTTTCTGGCCATGGCTGTTTTTCCTTTTTTCTGGCCATCAAGGACTGAGCTATCGGGCCCGTCAAGACGACAAAAGCGCTTTCTTAACCAAACCGGCGTCTGATCGGTCCGGGGTGGAGCGCCGCATGGGCCTGAAACTGACCTTGAAACCGGGCGAGAAGATCGCCGTCAACGGCGCCGTAATCGTCAATGGCGACCGGCGTACGGAGTTCGTCATCGAAAACCAGGCGAGCGTTTTGCGCGAACGCGACATCATGCGCGCCGAGGAGGCGACGACGCCGGCCCGGCGCGTTTACCTTCCGGTTATGTTGATGGCGCTCGATCCCGCCTGCCGCAGGGACCTCTTCGGCGAGTTCGATCGCCGGTTGACGGAATTCGCCGGAGTGGTCAGCGATTCGCACGGCCTGTCGCTCTGCCTGAAAATTTCCGCCGCCGTCGCCAACGGCGCCTATTACAAGGCGCTCGGCCTTTGCCGGGCCCTCATCGACTTTGAAAGCGAAAGATTGACCGATGTCGCATGAAGCCTATCGCAAGGCCCAGAAGACGACCGCGCATCCGCGCGATGCGGAGTATCGCGCCTTTTCGGAGGCGACGCGCCTCTTGATGGCGGCGAAGGAAGAGGGGCGAGCGGACCTGAAGCGGCTGATCGAGGCGATCCATCTCAATCGCACCCTCTGGGGCGCGCTCGCCGCCGACTGCGCCGATCCTGCGAACCAGCTGCCGTCGGAAACCCGCGCCCTGATCATTTCGCTGGCGCGCTGGGTGTCGGTCTATTCGAGCAATGTGATGCAAAAAAAGGAAAGCGTCGAGCCGCTGATCGACGTCAACCGCATCATCATGGACGGCCTTGCGGGCAAGCCGCCGGCGGCCTGATCGCCTTGCGGAACTTGCCGGCCGGCAGTTTTTGCCGGGCAGTTTCTTCCTCCGACGCCAAAGAAATCGGTTTACGGATCGTTAGGCTTACTCTCCGAACCGCGAAAATCCGCGCCGGCCAGAGGCGCCGTTAACCGGCGTCGCCAATGGCTTAACTGGCGGATTACTTGCTGGACCTAACCTGCCGTCAGCGTGCGCGCGTCGCCGCGACGGGGGAGCGAAAAATCGCTCTTGGACCCAGAAAGGGAGACCATCGATGGTCAACAATGTTTCGACGAATCCGGGCGCGCTCGTCGCGCTTCAAAATCTCAACCGCATCACCGACCAGCTCGCCGAAGTGCAGCGCCGCGTTTCGACCGGCAAACAGGTGTCGAGCGCCAAGGACAATCCGGCGATCTATGCGCTCGCGCAGCAGCAGCGCGCCGAGCTTGCCTCGATCGAGCCTGTCCAGCAGGGCCTGCGCGTCGGCCAGTCGGCGGTCGATGTCGCGCTCGCCGCGGGAGAATCGATTTCCGACGTTCTGGTCCAGATGAAAGCGGTCGCGAGCCAGGCGGCGGACTCGTCGCTGACGGCGGCGCAGCGCGCGGTTCTCTCCGACCAGTTCATCAATCTGCGCGATCAGATCACCCGCCTCGTCGACAGCGCGGATGTCGGCGGACGCAACCTCCTCGCCGCCGGCTCTTCCGACCTCACGGTTGTCGCCTCGACTGACGGCACGCAATCGATCACGGTCGCCGCGCAGGATCTTTCGATCGGCGGCGGCATTGTCAACATCGACAACACGGCGACGCCGCTTGCCGATGCCGCCGCGGCGCAGGCCGAGATCACCGCGATCACCAGCGCGATCGACAATCTGTCGCCGGCGCTGGCGCAACTCGGGTCGGGCAGCCAGTCCCTCGGCCTTCAGGACAGGCTGATGTCGCGCATTTCAAATGCGCTCGAAGTTTCGATCGGCAATCTGACCGACGCCGATCTCGCCCGTGAAAGCTCGCGCCTGCAAGCTTTGCAGGTGCAGCAGCAGCTGGCGATCCAGACCTTGTCGATCGCCAATGCGGCGCCGAACGCGATCCTCGCGCTCTTCGCCTAAGGCAATCTGTCAAAGCCGCCGCGCCATGAATGACGCGGCGGCAGGCAGGGAACGATGGAAGTGAACGCTCTTTCGCCTTCGCTGCAAACGCCCCGGCAGGACCGGTCGGGCGAACAGCGGAATGAAGCGCTCGCCGAAAAGCGGCGCACGCTCTCGGCCGAACAGGTCGCGCGCGCGGAAGACCAGCGGGCGCGCGCC
>JBGSNB010000577.1:0-2004 GCA_041739835.1 Parvularculaceae bacterium
GTCCGGCGCGGCCATCGCCACCGGCGCGGGGGGCAGCGCTTCCGCCTCCGCTTCCTCGGTCAACATGTCTTCCGGCAAAGCCAGCACAACCGGGCCGCGCCGGCCGTTCTGCGCTGTTGCGAACGCGCGGTTCACATATTCGCCGGCGCGCGCCGCGACATCGATTTCGCCCGCCCATTTGGCGACCGGGCCGAACATCTGGCGATAGTCGATTTCCTGAAACGCCTCGCGATCGAGCATGTCGCGCGCGACCTGCCCGATGAACATGATCATCGGCGTTGAATCCTGAAACGCGGTGTGGACGCCGACCGACCCTTGCGTCGCGCCGGGTCCCCTTGTCACCATGACGATGCCCGGCCGACCGGTCAGCTTGCCGTGAGCCTCGGCCATGTTCGCGGCCGACGCCTCATGCCGGCAGACGATCAGCCGGATCTTGTCGCGCGCGTCATAAAGCGCGTCGAGGACGGCGAGGTAACTCTCCCCCGGCACGCAGAAAACATGGGTGACGCCGTTCATGACGAGGGCATCGACAAGGTGGCGGGCGGCGGTCTGCTTCGTCATGGCCGCCCTTATGCGACGCCCCCGCTGCGGGGGTCAATCGAGGCTCAGGAAATCGTGCGACGCGCCGGAAAGACCTTGGGATTGCGCAGGAGCGCCGCCGAAACCAGCGCGATTAGAAGCCCGACCGGAAAGATTTCAAGGAAGGTCATCGGCAGTCGGAAGAGCGGATTGGCGTACTGCGTCTTCATCTGGTCCATCTTGGCGATTTCCGCCGCCAGCGCCGCGCCGTCGACGCCCGCCGCCTTCTTCGCCTCAATGACGCCCGCCGCATACTGATGGATGAACGCATGGTCGGTCGCGGCGAGATACGCTTCCCAGCCCCCGACATAGAAAACGCCCGCGACGACCGCGATCATCACCCCGAGCAGGAAAGCCGCCCCGAACTTGATGATCCCGCCAAGGTCCCGGTCGCGGTGGCGCTTGATCCCGAGAAAGATCATCGTCAGCGCGATGATCATGATCAGATAGCCGAGCGCCTCGCCGCCATGCGAGCCGCCCTCGCCGATCAGCGAACCGAGAATGATGACGCCGATGATGATCGCGCCGGAGATGGCGCCGTAGATGATTGCGATCTTGCCCATGGAATAACCCCGTGCTGGCGATTCGAGCGGAATTCTCCCTGAACCCCGTCGCCCTCGCCATCGCCCGAATGGGTGATTATCGGTTTTTCGCCCGAAAATCAGGGGATCAGCGCCAGCTCGCGGGCCTTCTGCACGGCCTGCGTGCGTCGCTGGACTTCGAGTTTTTCGTAGAGCCGCGCCAAATGGGTCTTGACGGTGTTGGGCGACAGATCGAGGCGCCGCGCGATCTCCTTGTTGGCGCAGCCCGCCGCCAGCAGCGTCAGAACCTCATATTCGCACTCGGTGACGCCGAGCGAGGCGAGCGCCGCGACGTTCCTTTCAAACGGACCCGGCGCCGTCCGCGCCGTCAGCCGCCGCCCGGCCCAGACGCCGAGCCCGGTGAACAGGACGGCGATCAGCGCGATGTAGATCTCGGTCGCGAAGAGCCGCGTCACATATTTGTATTCGAGCCATTCGAGCGCGACCGCCGCGACGGCGATGAGCAGGCCATAGAGTATGACGGTTTTCGCCATGGCCGACAGTCTGGGCGACTCCCAGCGTAAAAAAAAGCCCGGCCGCAACCGCGCGCCGGGCAGTCGGAGGGTCTCCCCCGGGAGGTCAGGCGACGCGGTCGAGCATCGCGCCGAGGTCATGGCCGGCCGCGACATCGGCGCGGACATCGGCACGGACGCCGCGGACGAGCTCGATGAAGCTGTCCTGCGGCCATTCATTGACGACTTCGCCGGTGTCGATGTCGATCGCCCGGTAGATGAAATCGAATGAGGTCTCCGACCGCGAGATCGACAGGCGCGTATTGGCGCCGAGGACGCGCTGCACCGCTTCGCGCACTTCGGCGAGCTGGTTGGCGGCGCGCGCCCGCTGG
>JBGSNB010000590.1:0-1615 GCA_041739835.1 Parvularculaceae bacterium
GGTCGGCGGCGCGCTGGTGACGGCCGCGGTCCTGTCCGCCGGCTTTGCGCGGTCGACGATTTCCGCCGACACGTTCCGCCAGCTCGACCTTTTCGGCGAGGTCTTCGAGCAGGTTCATCAAAATTACGTCGAGACGCCGGAAGATCCAAAGCTGATCAAGGGCGCGATCGACGGCATGCTGTCGGAACTCGATCCGCATTCGTCCTTTCTGACCGCCGAGGATTTCGGCCGCATGCAGGAGCAGACGCGCGGCAGCTTCGCCGGCCTCGGCATCCAGGTCGTGATGGACAATGAGGGGCCCGACAAGGGTTTCGTCAAAGTCGTCGCGCCGATCGACGACACGCCGGCGAAGAAGGCCGGCATCGAGACCAACGACCTCATCACCGAGATCGACGGCGAGCCGGTTCTCGGGCTGTCGATCGACGACGCCATCAACAAGCTGAAGGGCGCCAAAGGCACGCCGGTCGAGATCACGGTGCTGCGCGAACGCGACAAGCCGACCTTCAAGGTGAAGCTGGTGCGCGATATCGTGCGCGTGCCGGCTGTCACGCATCGCGCGGAAGGCCAATTCGGCTATGTGCGCGTCACCAATTTCAGCGAACAGACCGAAGAGGGCCTGATCAAGGCGCTAAAGGCGCTCGACAAGGAAATCGCCGGCGGGCCGAAAGGCTATATTCTCGACCTGCGTTCCAATCCCGGCGGGCTGCTTGACCAGTCGGTGGCGGTCTCGGACGCCTTCCTTGAAGGCGGCGAAATCGTCTCGACGCGCGGGCGCAACCCGAAAGACACGCTGAAGGAAATGGGCACGCCCGGCGATCTCGCCAAAGGCAAGCCGATCGTCGTTCTGATCAATGGCGGCTCGGCGTCGGCGTCGGAAATCGTCGCCGGCGCGCTGCAGGACCGCAATCGCGCGCTGCTGCTCGGCACGCGCTCCTTCGGCAAAGGCAGCGTCCAGACCGTCATTCCGCTGCAGAACGGCCTGCAGGGCGCCTTGCGGCTGACGACGGCGCGCTATTACACGCCGTCCGGCCGCTCGATCCAGGCGCATGGCATCGACCCCGACATCGCCATGCCGGTGATTTATCCGGGTCAGGACGAAAATGTCGATCGGCCGAGCGAAGCGGCGCTGCCGGGCGCGCTCGACGTCGAAAACGGCAAGGACGACAAGGCGAAGCCGGCGGTTGAGCCGTTCAAGTGCTTTTTCGAGAAGGACGCTGCGGGCAAGGACATCCCGACCGACCCGCATGATTGCCAGCTTGACCGCGCGCTTGAAATTCTCGCCGATACCACGGCCTACCGTTCGGCGCTCGCCGACGCTTCGGCCGGCCGCTTGCAGCCGCAATAGGCGCAAGGCTTGTCCCGGAACGCCCCGCCCCGCGGCGGGGCGCTATTCCGGCGGATATTTTGAGGACGGGGGCGCCTTTCCGCCGGAAATTACCCATCCGTTAACCCTGATCTTTCTAGGGTGCGGCGTAGCGACGGCCGCGCTTGGCGGCCGCCGCGCGAATGATCGATGGATGCGCGCGCGACGATTGAAACTGCCGGTGCTGAGCCGCCTTGCCTGGGCATGGCTCTGCTTTGTCGCGCTGACCGGCGCGGTCGCGGCCTATTCCGT
>JBGSNB010000591.1:0-2429 GCA_041739835.1 Parvularculaceae bacterium
TAGTCGCGCGGAAGCTCGCCCGGCAATTCGGTCTCGTCGGCGTCGGCCGCGACCACCGCATCGGGCTCGACGCCGATCTGCCGAAGCAACGCCAGTCGTCGCGGCGAAGCGCTGGCGAGCACTAGGCGGGGCCGATCGGCCATTTGCTTATTTGAAGCGGAAGGTGATCCGCCCCTTGGTCACATCATACGGCGTCATTTCAACGAGCACCTTGTCGCCAGCGAGAACGCGAATGCGGTTCTTGCGCATCTTGCCCGCCGTATGCGCAATGATCTCGTGCCCCTGATCGAGCTTCACGCGGAATGTCGCGTTCGGCAGGAGTTCTTCGACGACACCCTCAAATTCCAGCAATTCTTCTTTGGCCATGCAGTCCTCGGTTGGAGCGATCCCCCCCTCCTTCGGGGTCGCCCGGACAGCGGGCAGTTGCGGATCTGAGATAGCGCGCGAAAATGGTCGCGCCGGCCGCCGAAATCAAGGCTTTTCCTGCCGGACCGGAAAACGCGCCCGAATGCGTCCCTGAAGTTCGTCCCGGACCGCCCGGTAGGCGTCGAGCAGCGCCTCGCGACCGCCCCGAACGTCGCTCGGATTGTCGATCGGCCAGAACTCGATGCGCTCGCGAGGCGCAAAGCGGCGCGCTTCCGCCGCCGCTTCGGGCGTCAGCGCGACGATCAGATCAAACGTCTCCGGGCGGACATCGCTCACCGCTTTGGGCTCATAATCGCCGAGCGACAGCCCGATCTCGCCGAGCACGCCCTCGACGAAGGGATCGAGACCGCCTTCATAAACGCCCGCCGAATCGACGCGAACCGCGCCCATGCTCTGGAGAATCGCCGCCGCCATCGGCGATCGCACCGAATTCAGGTTGCAGACGAACAGGACCGACTTCACCATATTCCGATCATCTCATGTGAAAGCTGCAGATCAGCGTGAACAACCGGCGGGCGGTGTTGAGATCGAGATTGATCTTTTCATTGAGACGCTCACGGAGGATTTCAGACCCTTCATTGTGGAGCGCCCGGCGGGCCATATCGATGGTCTCGATCTGCGCGGGCGCCGCCGTCCGGATCGCGTCGTAATAACTCTCGCACAGCATGAAATAGTCCTTGATGATCTTGCGGAACGGCGTCATCGACAAGTGAACTTGGCCGAGCGCCTCGCCGCCGGCGCCGCCGGCGACATGCCGACGGACGTCGAAGACCAGCCGATTTTCGACATTCGACAAATAGAGTTCGAACGGCCCGGCGCCGCCGCCGACCGGTTCGAAAAAATTCTCCTCAAGGAGGTCGTAGACCGCCACCTTGCGTTCATGCTCGATGTCGGCGGTGGCGCGCGCGAGCGAGCGTTCATCGAGTTCGATGCGCACGATCTTCAGCAATGCTTCGCTTCCGTCGCCGGTCATGTCTCGCCCGCCGCCCGCCGGCGAAGCCTAGCCGCGCCCGATGGCCGCGTCACCCGTCAGTCCTTGTGATGAGGGCGCGACCGCGTCGCCCACGGCGCCGAGATGTCGGCGAGCTGCGCATTGACGCTCTCAACCTCGAGGCGGATCGCGCCGCCGCCGGCGAAATCAAGGATCACGGCGCCGGCGCCGTCTGCGCCCGGCTCATGCCGGATCGCGAGGAGATCGACGACGCCGTCTTTGGCGTCAGCGCGAAGGTTCATCTGGCGCACCGCAAGAACGTCGTCGAAATGGCAACCCGTCCTGACGCGCGCAAACGGCCCGCGCCTGCGATCGCCGGCCGCCTCCCACACGAACCTGTTGGCGACGAAGGCGAACCGGCGCTGCGCCGGCAGATGCGCGAAATCTCCGATCTTTGCGATCGCATCCTGAAGGACGCTCGACATCACCTTCAGATCCTCCGCGTCTTCGACCATCAGGCGAAGCGGCCGGTATTCCCTGAGGCTGGTCATCAATCCCCTCTCACGCGCTCGATCAGGGCGCCGCAGGCCCGCAGTTTTTCTTCGAGCCGTTCAAAGCCCCGGTCAAGGTGATAGACGCGGTTGATGATGGTCTGTCCTTCCGCGCTGAGGCCCGCGAGAATGAGGCTCATTGAGGCGCGAAGATCGGTCGCCATCACCGGCGCCCCTTTCAGCCGTTTGACGCCGCGCACCGTCGCGATCTGTCCGTCGACGGAAATTTGCGCGCCCATGCGCGCCAGTTCCGGCGCATGCATGAACCGGTTTTCGAAAATCGTCTCCTTGATGACCGAGACGCCGTCGGCGATCGCCATCAGCGCCATGAACTGCGCCTGCAGATCGGTGAAGAAGCCGGGATGGGGCTGCGTCACGATATTGACGGCGCGCAGCCGGTCGACGACGCGCTTCACCCGGACGCCGCCCTCTTCGGCGGTCAGCTTCAATCCGGCTTCTTCGAGCGCGCCGGCGGCGGCGGCGAGGAGTTCGATACGGCCGTTGCGAAGAAACAGCTCGCC
>JBGSNB010000038.1:0-5145 GCA_041739835.1 Parvularculaceae bacterium
ATCTCGCGCCGCGCGCGGCGACGCCGTCGCCGGCGGATTTCTTCTTGGCGCGGCCCGGCTGCGCGCTCGCGAAGAGCTCGAACTTGATCGCGCTGTCGTCGAGCCCTTGCGCCTTCAGCGCCTCCGACACCGCCAGCATCATCGGCTCGGGCCCGCAAATGAAAGCGAGATCGGCGCCCTTCACGTCGACCCAGCGAGAAAACAGCTCATCGCATTTGGCGCGGTCGAGCCTCCCTGAAAAAAGTTCGATGTCGGCCGCTTCGCTTTCGAGAATGTGGACGATGTTGAGCCGCCCCATATGGACGTTTTTCAGGTCCTCGAGCTCTTCGCGGAACATGATCGCCGAGGTCGAGCGATTGCCGTAGACGAGCGTGAAGGTCGATCTCGGTTCGGCGCTGAGCACGGTCTTGATGAGGCTGATCATCGGCGTGATGCCGGAGCCGCCGGCAAAGCCGAGATAGCGCCGGGCCGCTTCCGGCTTCAGCGCCGAATGGAAATTTCCCATCGGCGTCATCGCGTCGAGCGTATCGCCGACTTTCAGCTCTTCATTCGCCCAGCTTGAAAACCAGCCGCCATCGACCTTCTTGATGCCGACGCGCAGGACCCCGTCATTGACGCCGGCGCAGATCGAATAGGACCGGCGCATTTCCTCGCCGTCGAAAACGCGGCGGAAGGTGAGGTACTGGCCCTGAATGAACCTGAATTCGCCATTCGCTTCGGCCGGGGGCTTCAACGTCACAATGACGGAATCGCGCGTGTCGCGCTTGATGTCGGTGACCGTGAGGGGATGAAAGCGCGCCATCAGAAACTCTTGAAATAATCAAACGGCTCGAGGCAGTCGCGGCATCGCCAGCTCGCCTTGCAGGGGGTCGAGCCGAAGCGCGAGACCTGTTCCGTCGCCATCGACCCGCAACGCGGACATTCAACCGCCGGATTTTTGAGGTCGCCCACGCAGCGCGCGCCGCCGGCCGGCGGCGCAATGCCGTAAGCTCTAAGTTTCTCGCGCGCTTTCTCGCCGATCCAGTCGGTCGTCCATGCGGGCGACAATTGCGATTTGATCCGCACCTTGTCGATGCCGCGACGGCGCAGGGCCTCCGCGATGTCAAAGGCGATCACCGCCGTCGCCGGGCAGCCGGAATAGGTCGGCGTCACCGTGACGACGAGATCGTCGCCCTCCCATACGACATCGCGGACGATTCCGAGATCGACGACCGACACAGCCGGGATTTCCGGATCCGGCACATCTTCGAGAAAGGCCCAGATTTCGCCCGGCGTCGGACGACGCGACTTCTCCTCCCCCGCTGGCGGGGGAGCAAGGGAAGAATGCCGGGACGCCATCACCATGTCGCCCCCGGATAGGCGCGCTGCAGGAACTGCATGTCGGAAAGGATGTAGCCGAGTTCCTCCGTATGCAGACCCTGCTTGCCGCCCTTGCGGACAAAGGCGTCCGCCGGCGCCCGCAAGGTCGCCTCCGCGAGCCTTGCCGTCAGATAGGAAATGACCCTGTCGCGTATCTCCCCGAGGTCGGGCGCGATCCTGCGCGCCGCGAGATCCGTGTCGATGGCGTCGGGGGTCCATAACTCGCCGGCGAACGGATAGAGCGCCTCGAGGGCGCGCTGCATCCGGTCATGGCTGTCTTCCGTACCGTCGCCGAGGCGGATGACCAGATCCTCCGAACGCTCGAGATGATAGCGCGCCTCTTTCTCCGCTTTCTCGGCGATCTCGGCGACGCGGCGGTCGGCGGATTTTTTCAGCGCGACGAGCATCGGCCAGTGCCAGGCGTCGAACAGGAATTGGCGCATCAAGGTATGCGCGAAATCGCCATTCGGCTGTTCGACGAGCAGCGCGTTGCGAAAGGCGCGCGCGTCGCGCAGGAACGCGAGATCGTCGGCGCTCCTGCCCGCCCCCTCGATGTCGCCGGCGAGCGACAGCCACATTTTCGTTTGGCCGATCAGATCAAGCGCGACATTGGCGAGCGCGATGTCCTCTTCGAGGGCCGGCGCATGCCCGCACCACGCGCCGACGCGCTGGCCGAGGATCAGCGCATTGTCGCCCATCCTGAGCGCGAAGTCGAAGAGAGCCGCATCGATATCGACCGTCGTCGTCACATGTGCCCCACTTCGTCCGGAATGTCGTAGAAGGTCGGGTGCCGATAGATTTTCGCGTTCGAGGGATCGAACATCGGCTCCTTCTCGCCGGGCGCCGAGGCGGTGATGTCGTTCGCCTTCACCACCCAGATCGAGACGCCTTCATTGCGGCGCGTGTAAACATCGCGCGCGTTCTTCACCGCCATCTCCGCGTCCGGCGCGTGCAAGCTGCCGACATGCCGGTGCGCGAGGCCGTGCTGCCCGCGAATGAAGACCTCCCAAAGCGGCCATTCAGCGGTCATAGCTCGCCCTCAAAGGGATTCGCGTCGACTGCCGACTCGAATGCGATAAAGAGCGTGCAAGGGTCCGCGCCGACGCACGCCGCCTTGTGCGGCGCCTTCGCCGGGCCGTAGGCGTAATCGCCCGCTGAAAGCGATGCGGGCGCCTGCCCCTGATAGGCGACATTCAGCGTGCCGCTGACCAGGATCATCCGCTCGGCCGAGCTGTGCGAGTGCGGCGGGATTTCGTAGCCCGGCGGCACGCGAAGATAGACGTCGGCATTAGGCGCGGAAGGATCGCCATGGAGAACGGCGATTTCGCACCCGGCCGGGAAGATCGGCGGACACGGCCCCCAGGCGAGGTCAGGGCTAGTCATGGCGATCGCGAGCGCCGGCTCCGGCTGCGTCGCGGCCACGCCCTTGCTTCCGCAGCCCACGACCGCAAGCGCCGACACAGCAAGCGCCGACGCACCTATCATCAACGGCCTCATTCACTTCCTCCCAGGTTTGATTTGTCAGGACGCATTACTCACTCCGCCGCCAGTTTGCGGGCGGCGCTCTTCTTCGCATGCGCCATCAGCCCTTCGCGGAACCATTTGCCGTCGTCCCAGGCTTTCTGACGCGCTTCGAGGCGCTCCTTGTTGCAGGGGCCATTGCCTTTCAGCACTTGGTAAAACTCGTTCCAGTCGATCTCGCCGAAATCATAGCCCTGCTTCGCCTCGTTCCATTTGAGGTCGGGATCGGGAACCCTGAGGCCCAGATACTCCGCCTGCGGCGCCGTCTGGTCGACGAATTTCTGGCGCAGTTCGTCATTCGACATCGGCTTGATCTTCCACGCCATTGACTGCGCGGAATGGACGCTGTCGCCGTCGGGCGGACCGAACATCATCAGCGACGGCTGCCACCAGCGGTCGAGCGCGTCCTGCGCCATCGCTTTTTGCTCGGCCGTGCCGGCGCAGAGCTTCATCATGATGTCGTAGCCCTGACGCTGATGGAAACTCTCTTCCTTGCAGATGCGGATCATCGCGCGGCTGTAAGGTCCGTAGGAGCATTTTTGCAGCTGAACCTGATTCATGATCGCCGCTCCATCGACCAGCCAGCCGATCGCGCCGATATCGGCCCAGCTCAGCGTCGGGTAATTGAAGATCGACGAATATTTCGCCTTCCCCGCCAGCAGCTGTTCGGTCATCTCGTCGCGCGAGACGCCGAGTGTCTCGGCCGCGCAGTAAAGATAAAGTCCGTGCCCGGCTTCGTCCTGCACCTTGGCGATGAGGATCGCCTTGCGGTCGAGCGTCGGCGCGCGTGTGATCCAGTTGCCTTCCGGCAGCTGGCCGACGATTTCGGAATGTGCGTGCTGCGAGATCTGGCGGATCAGCGTCTTGCGGTAGCCGTCCGGCATCCACTCCTTTGGTTCGATCTTGATGTCGGCGTCGACGCGCATCTGGAAGGCGCGCTCTTCCGGGCCCATTTCGTCCAGCGTCTTCGGGCGCTCGCCGGTCGATTTCACCATCTGGGCGTACATTTGGGTCCTCCGCGCGCGTCCTGGGCGATTCTACAATTCGTCGACCGACCGGTCAATGAATGCCGCGTCCCGGAAAAGGGCGCCCCGACCGGGTCGCTGCCTTCCTCGTTTTTCAGCCAGCCGCGCGGGGTCCAGCCCCAAAAGGCGCCCCTTTCACCTTGAAATTCCGGCGCCTTTTCCGGGGCAGTCATTCCCAAGATTGGCGTCTTTCTTGACCGCATGGCGGCGCCTTTCGCGTCAGTTGGGCGGAATTGCCCGGAACGAACAGTATAAGGCCTCCGGCGAGGTGTAGGACGGTTTTTGTTTCGTCAATAGAATCAAGGACCTAGGAAAAATTCCCCAAATCGGGGTATGGCTTGGCGCCGACGAAGATCGAGACCATGCGGAAAAAGACCGTGGCTGACGAAAGCACGCAGAAAACAACGTCTCACGCCGTCGGCCATCGGGACCGGTTGCGCGAGCGCTTTGCGCGCGCCGGCGTCGACGCGCTCCAGGATTATGAATTGCTGGAACTCGTGTTGTTTCGCGCGAGAGCGCGCGGCGACGTGAAGCCGCTCGCGAAAGATCTGCTGAAGCGTTTCGGCGGCTTTGCGGAAGTGCTGGCGGCGCCGGTCGCGCGCCTTGTCGAAGTGAAGGGCCTCGGCGAGGCGACGGCGCTCGAATTGAAGATCGTGCACGCCGCCGCGGTGAAATTGTCGCAGCAGCGCGTGCTGCAGCGTCAGGTCATATCCTCGTGGAACGAACTTCTTTCCTATTGCCGCGCGGCGATGGCGGACGAGAAGACTGAACTCTTCCGCATTCTATTTCTCGACAAGAAAAACATCCTGATCGCCGACGAGGTGCAGCAGCGCGGCACCGTCGATCACACGCCCGTCTATCCGCGCGAAGTCGTCAAGCGCGCGCTCGAACTCTCCGCCTCGGCGATCATTCTCGTCCACAATCATCCGTCCGGAGATCCGACGCCGAGCCGGGCCGACATCGACATGACGAACCAGATCGTGAAGGCGGCGCAGGCGCTGAACATCCGCGTGCACGATCATCTCATCGTCGGCGCCAGGTCGGAAGCGAGCTTCAAGGGACTGGGCCTTTTGTAACATGCCGCGCGTTATCACGCTGACCCCGAACCCGACCTACGACTTCGCCGTCGATGCGCCGAAGGTCGAGCCCAATCGCAAGCTCCGCTGCGTCAATCCGGAGAGCCATCCGGGCGGCGGCGGCCTCAATGTCGCGCGGGCCGCGACGCGCCTTGGCGCCGACA
>JBGSNB010000084.1:0-9655 GCA_041739835.1 Parvularculaceae bacterium
CTTTCAGCCGCTGTTTCAGGGCGGCCGCGTGCGCGCCAACGCCAAGCGCCAGCGCGCCGTCGCGGAAGCATCGCTTCTCTCTTACGCGCAGACGGCGCTCGAGGCCTATGAGGAAGCCGAAAACGCGATCGACGCCGAGACCTATCTCGCCGCGAGCGAAAGCGCGCTGAAGCTCGCCTATGAAGAAGCCGCAGCGGCGGAAGATCTCACGGAGCGGCGCTATTCGAGCGGCACGGCTACGATTTTCGACCTGCTGAACGCGCAGACCCGCCGCATTTCATCGGAAAGCTCGTACATCCTGGCGCAACGCCAGCGCGTATCTAACAGGGTTGCGCTCTATCTCGCGATCGGCGGCGATTTCATCACCGATACGACCATCGTCGCATCAACGGCCGGCTCACCTGGAAAGTAATCGCGTCATGTTTCGAAAATTATTCACGATTATCGGCACCATCGGCATTTTCGCCGGCGGGGTTGGCCTGATCATGGTCATGGGCGCGATGCGCCCCAAGATCACCCCGAAAGAAGTCACGCTTGCCCCGCCGGCCGTGTTCTATTCGGTGGTTGAGCCCAGATCCGTTACGCTGGATGTAACTGCCCAGGGAGAAGTGCGACCGCGAACCGACATCAACCTGACGGCGGAAGTCGCCGGCCGCATCACCAGGACGTCGGAGGTATTCGTCGTCGGCGGCGCCTTCGAATCCGGCGACCTTCTGCTCAAGATCGAGGACGCGGATTATCAGGTCGCCGTCGCGAGCGCCAAGGCGCGGGTTGCGCAGGCGGAGGAGCTGCTTCGCCGGGAAGAAGCCGAATCCGATCTGGCGCTAAAGGATTATGAAGCGCTAGGACGCCGCGAGGACCCAAGCGAACTGACGCTGCGCATGCCGCAACTGGCGCAGGCGCGCGCCGCTTATGCCGCGGCGAAAGCCGACCTCAACGCGGCCAATCTCGATCTGCAGCGCACCGAAATCCGCGCGCCCTTCGAGGGACGCGTGCGCGAGCGTCTCGCGGGCGTCGGCCAGTTCATTTCGCCGGGCGCGCCGATCGGGCGGATTTTTTCAACCGACGTCGCCGAAATCCGCCTGCCCTTGACCGACGGCGACCTCGCCAAGCTTGGGCTATTGCTTTCGTTTGTCGAGACCAAGGAAAATCCCGGGCCTGCGGCAACGCTGTCGGCGTCCTTCGCAGGCGAATTTCACGAATGGAAAGCGCGCATCGCCCGCACGGACGGCGCGGTCGATCCGGCGACGCGCCAGATTTCGGCGATCGCCGTCGTCGACGATCCTTATGGCGAGGGGTCCGACGATGGCGCGGCGCTCCCGATGGGTCTTTTTGTCGATGCGCGCATCGTCGGAAAACCGATTGAGAACGCGGTCGTATTGCCGCGAACGGCGCTCTTCGGGCGCGACATGGTTTATGTCATCGGCAAAGACGACATTATCGAAGAACGCAAGATCGTCATCGTTTCGGCCGACCGCGATACGATTACCCTTGCCGGCGGCGTCGCCGAAGGCGAGCGTGTCGTCACTTCGCCTTTGCGCGGCGCCAGGTCCGGCGACAAGGTTACTCCGACCAAGACGACGAATCTTCCGGGCGCCGGCAGACCGGGCGATGACGAAGCCAAGACCGTGGCCGAGGCCGTGCGCCGGAGCGTTACGGAATGAGCGGTCTTATCGCCTGGTGGGTGAAGAATCCGATCGCAGCCAACATGCTGATGGTGGCGATCGTCATCGCGGGATTATTCTCGTTCAATCAAGTCGAGCGCGAAGTTTTTCCGTCGGCCGACTTCAATGGCGCGACGGTCTCGGTCACCTGGCCGGGCGCCGCCCCGCAGGAGATCGAAGAGCAGATCATCCTGCGCATTGAGGAAGCGATTTCCGGCGTCGACGGCATCAAGCATATCGACAGCCGCGCGCAAGAAAATGTTGCGGTCATCAATGTCGAAGGACAGGACACTGGCGATGCGACGCGCCTGCTCAACGATATCAAGAGTCGCGTCGACGGCATTTCGACCCTGCCCGCCGACGCGTTTCCGCCGGTCATTTCGCAATGGCGGAATGAGAACGGTGCGATGTTTATTGCGCTCTATGGCGACATGTCGGAGCGCGAGCTGACGCGGCTCGCCCGCGACATCAAGGACGATCTTGCGCAATTGCCGAACGGTTCTCCCCTCGTCGACCTCTGGGGGGCGCGCAAGGAAGAGGTTTCGATAGAAGTCTCCGAAGAGGCGCTGCGGAGCTACAGCCTCACCTTCGACGACGTCGCTCGCGCCGTGCGCGGTTCCTCCCTGAATCTGTCGGCGGGACAGGTCCGCACCGACACCGGCAACATTTCGGTCGCCACCCGCTCGCTCGCCGATACTGCCGAGGAATTCGGCGCGATCGTCGTGCGGCAACTCCCCGACGGCAGCACCATCCGCGTGAAAGACGTCGCCACCGTCCTCGACGGCTTTGAAGATGTCAAACAGAAGCGCCAGATGAACGGGGCGCCGACGATTACGATCGCCGTGCAAGCGCCCGAGACGATGAATATCGTCACGCTGTCGGACGCCGTCCTCAAATATATCGACGACAAGAACAAGGAACTCGATGGCCGGGCCGAGCTTTTCGTCTGGTTCAACACCGCCGACATCTATTACAGCCGCATGAATCTGGTCGGCGGTAACGCCGTTCAGGGGTTCATTCTCGTTCTGATCATCCTCATCTTGTTCCTGCGCCCCGCGGTGGCCTTCTGGGGAACGATGGGCATGCCGGTCGCCCTTTTGGGCGCCTTCATTTTCATGCCGGCCGCCGGCGTCTCCATCAACATTCTCTCCCTTTTCGGGTTCCTTCTCGTAATCGGCATTGTCGTCGATGATGCGATTGTCGTCGGCGAAAGCATCCACTCCGAAGCCGAGGAAGGACGAGGCGGCCTCAGCGGCGCCATCCTCGGAGCGCAGCTTGTCGCCAAGCCCGTTTTCTTCTCGGTGCTGACGACAATCATCGCCTTCACGCCATGGCTGTTCATAGCGGGCGGCGCCGCCGACTTCACCAAGCACATCGCCTACACAGTCATCTTCGCGCTGGTTTTTTCGCTGGTTGAAGCGTTTTTCATTCTTCCCGCGCACCTCTCACACCTGAAGAAGGAAGACAAGTCGGGGCATCTCCACAGGTTGCAGAGCTTTTTCGCTGACGGGCTTCTCGGTTTCGCCAACTCGACCATTCGCCCGCTCATCAGGCTGGCGCTGCGCCTTCGCTATTTTACAGTCGCGTTCTTCCTCGTCGCGTTCTCGTTGTCGGTGGCTTTGATCGCGCAAGGCTGGGTCGCGTTCAAGTTCGAGCCCGAGGTCCAGGGCACATTTGTCTCGATGACCGTGCGCATGCCCGAAGGCTCGCCCTATGCGCGCAGCCTCGAAATTTTCGAGGAGGTCGAACGCGCCGGCGACGCAATGAAAAAAGAACTCGGACAAGTGGACGGCGAAGATTTCGTGCGCGCGATTTATATCAGCGCGCAGGAAGGCACCGTCACGTCTTATCTGACCATTATCGACGGCGACAAACGCAAACAGTCGACAAAGGAGATCGCCGAGCTCTTCCGCGCCAAGCTCGGCGAAATACCGGACGCTGAAGAAATCAACGTCGGCTACACGATCAATGACGGGGGTCCCGATTTCGCCTTCGGCATCGAGGCGAATGATCTCGATGAGCTGCGCCTCGCCACAATCGACTTGCAGAATTACATGCGCTCGCTGCCGGGGCTTTATGACGTCCGCAACAGCCTGCAGTCGGAAACGCCGGAATTGCAGATTTCGCTGAAGCCCGGCGCCGAGCGCTTCGGCATCACCCTGTCCGACGTCACACGCCAGGTGCGGCAGGCGTTTTATGGCGAAGAAGCCCAGCGTCTGCCGCGCGAGGGCGAGGATGTTCGCGTGATGATCCGCTATCCGGCCCTCGCCCGCGAGTCGCTGACCTCAATCGAGACCATGCGCGTCAGGACCGCAGACGGTCGCGAAGTTCCATTGACCGCGATCGCGGACGCCAGCTTTGCGCCGAGCTACAAACGCATCGACCGCCGCGACCGCAAGCGCTCCGCGCAAGTGACGGCTGAAATGCCGGAGGGGGCCGATCGCGCCGCCATGATGAAAGTCATCCAGGAAGAGTTCTTGCCGCAGTGGCGCGAACGTCATCCGGGAGCCAACCTCGCACAGCGCGGCGACGCGGAAGGCCAGGCCGAATTCCTCGGCGATATCGGCTGGATGTACATCGCGGTCCTCATCGCTGTTTACATGCTGATCTCGATCGCCTTCGGCTCGGTGTTCCAGCCGCTTCTCGTCATGTCGGCGATCCCCTTCGGGTTCATGGGCGCGATGTTCGGGCACTTCCTCCTCGGCCTCGACTTCGGCATCTTCTCCTTCTTCGGGGTCGGCGCCGCGGCAGGCGTCGTCATCAACGACAATCTGGTGCTCATCGACTATGTCAATCGATTGCGGGCGCAAGGCATGGGCGCCGTCGCGGCGCTCATCAAGGCGAGCGTCAATCGTTTCCGACCGATTCTCCTGACATCGGTTACGACTTTCTTCGGCCTGATGCCGATCATGTTCGAGCGTTCGACCGACGCGCAGTTCCTGATGCCGACCGTGGTCGCACTCGCCTGGGGCGTTTTCTTCGCGCTGTTCGTGACCTTGTTCTTGGTGCCGGCGATGTACGCGGTCGGCGCCGATATTTCCCGCTTCTACCGGTGGGCCTGGACCGGCGAGAAGCAGCCGGAAGTCGGTCACGGCAAATCCCTCGAACAGGACTTCGCCGATACCGCCCGAGGCGCCAAAAAGGGCCCGCCGCCCGTCCTGCGACCCGCTGAATGAGCACGGACCGATTTTATTGCCGCCATTAACCTTGTATTAAGGACTCGGGCGCATTCTCGTCAGTATCTTCTCCCGAGAAGATACCCCACCATACCCCACGATAGTGAGTACCGGCCGCGTTCCCCCCAAGGCGCGGCCGTCTCGCTTTCCGGGGCGGCGACAGTCGCCATCGCGACCGTTTCGTCCCGAAAATACGAGTGGATTCGCCGGTTCAGCTTTGCTATAGGGCGACCCCTTGAGGCTATTCCCCGATAGCTCAGTTGGTAGAGCATTCGACTGTTAATCGAATGGTCGCTGGTTCGAGTCCAGCTCGGGGAGCCATCCAGCGCCGAAGCGGCTGATTTCCCGTCCATTAACCAAGTTCGGTCATTGTCGCCCTGTGGGGGCGTCTAGGATCGAGAGCTTTTGAATGGCTGGGAAAACCAAAAAGGCGT
This sequence comes from Parvularculaceae bacterium, assembly GCA_041739835.1. Classification (GTDB taxonomy): domain Bacteria; phylum Pseudomonadota; class Alphaproteobacteria; order Caulobacterales; family Parvularculaceae; genus Amphiplicatus. The sequence goes on from JBGSNB010000084.1 coordinate 5,275, forward strand.
TTCACGCGTCCGCTCAATCCGGCGCGCGGCTGATGGCGACCGCGCTCGGCGTCGGCGCGGCGGTCGTCGCCATTATCTTTTCGGCGTTCACCCTGCACTACGACATGACCGCCCGCAAAATCAGGCAGGCGGAAATCGAGAATTACATGACCGCGGTCGGCAAGACCACGGCTTGGGGCGTCGACAAATGGCTCGCTGAGCGCATCAATCTCATCTCAGGGCTTGCCGACGAATTGGCCGAGGCGGATCAGGACGACCAGGTCCTCAGATATCTGAGAGAGTCGATCTATCAGTCGACCTTCGTCTGGACCTATTTCGGCGAAACCGACAGCCGATACCATATATGGCCGCCCGACGATCAGCTGCCGGCCGACTATGATCCGAGGACCCGGCCCTGGTATCTCGACGCAATCGCCAAGGGCGGCGCAACGCTGACCGAACCCTATCGCGACATCTCGACGAATGTTGAAACCATCACCGCCGCGATGCCGGTCAAGCGCGATGGCAGGCTCGCCGGCGTAGTCGCCGCGGATTTCACCACCGAACAATTGAGCAGCATTCTGGCTGAAACGAACATTGGCGGGCTGGGGCGGGTGTTTCTGATTTCAGCGGACGGCGTCGTGCTGTCCCACCCGGACAGCAGCGCGATTGGCAAGAACCTCGACGATCTGTTTCCCGCAGAGAGCATCGACATCGACGGCGGGATTCAGGGAGCCGGAACAGCGACCGGCTCGAAATTCGTCGGCTTTGCCCGAGCCTCGGAGAACCCGACCATCGACTGGCGCCTCGTTCTCGAAGTCGATCAGTCGGCCGCATTCGCAGGACTTGCGGAATTTCGGCGGTCGGCGGCCATCGCCGCCGTGCTGGCGATTGCGCTCCTCGTCCTGACCCTTGGTTTTGTCATCCATCGGCTGCTGGTTTGCCCGCTTCAAAAGGCGCGGATCGCCGCCGACGCCGCCAACGCCGCCAAGTCCGAATTTCTCGCCTCGATGAGCCACGAAATCAGGACGCCGATGAATGGCGTCCTCGGCATGGCCGAGGTGCTCTTGAACACCGACCTTGATCAGCGCCAGCGCGAGCTGACTTCCATTATCGTCGCGTCGGGCGCCGCCTTGATGACGGTCATCAACGACATCCTCGATTTCTCTAAAATGGAGGCCGGCAAACTGGCGCTGACGCCGCGCTCCTTCAACCTGCGTCAGATGATCTATGAGGTGGCGACCTTGATGCAGGCGCGCGCCCTCGAAAAAGACCTCGAATTGATCGTTCGCTACGCGCCGAACCTGCCCGAGGGCGTCATTGCGGATGAGGCGCGGCTTCGTCAGGTCATTGGCAATCTCATCGGCAACGCGGTCAAGTTCACCGATCACGGCTACATCATGGTGAATGTGACCGGCGAGCGTGCGGGCGACAAAGTCGGGCTCGTGTTCAATGTCGTCGATACGGGAATCGGCATCGAAAAAGAAGACATCCCGCGCATGTTCGAAAAATTCGAACAGGCCGACGGATCGAATACGAGGCGTTTTGGCGGCACCGGTCTAGGCCTCGCCATCTGCAAAAGCATTGTCGCGATGATGGGCGGCGAGCTTGGCGCGGACAGCGAGGTCGGCAAGGGGTCGCGATTCTGGTTCACGCTTGACGCCGCGGTCGACGACAAGATCAGGGCGATGCCGACGATCAGCGAAGCGGCGTTCGAGGGCGCGAGGATGCTGGCGGTCGATGACAACGCCGTCAATCGGCGGGTGATTGAGGAACTGGCCGACGCCTGGGGACTGCGCGCCACCGTCGTCGATGGCGGCGCTGCGGCGATGGCGGCGCTGGAGCAATCGGTCGCCGATTGCGACCGGTTCCATGTGATCTTGATGGATTACCAGATGCCGGATCTGGACGGCGCGGCGCTGACCGCACGGATTCAGCAGGACGCCCGGTTTGAATCGATCCCCGTCATACTTCTGTCATCGGTCGATAACCCGAAACCGGCAAACGCCGGCGCGGCGGCGAAATTCCTTACATCTCTTTCAAAGCCCGTGCGCCCGTCGCAGCTGATGGACATTCTCGCCCGCATTCTGGTCGATGACGCTTCGCGTTCGGTGGCGCGGGTCGCCATCGCCATGAAGGCGGCCGAATCTGATCCCGTCAGCCCGCCTGACCTGCGCCCGAAAATTCTGGTCGCCGAGGACAATGTCGTCAATCAGCTTGTCGTCACCAACCTTATTCCCGCCAAAGACTACGAGGTGATCATCGCCGATAATGGCAGGAAGGCCGTTGAATTGTTCGTGCGGCACCGTCCCGCCGCAATCTTGATGGACCTCTCGATGCCGGAAATGGACGGGCTCGAAGCCGCGAGGCAGATTCGCAAGATCGAAGCGGAGCGCGGATTTCAGCGCACGCCGATCATCGCGGCGACCGCCCATGTTCTGGAGGAAGACCGGGATCGTTGCCGCCTCGCCGGGATGAACGACTTCATCCCGAAACCGATCCGGAAGCCGCAGCTCGACCAGACGCTTGAGAAATGGGTCGACGAAAATATCGCATGGGACGATACGATTTCGGCGTGAGGTCAGCTTTCAAGCGCGGTGAGCCTTGATTGCGCCAGGCCAAAGGCGACAAGCTCGCGGCGGCTCAGCACGCCGTTCCGATTGACGTCGTTCGCTAGGAATTGCTCAAGAACGGCGCCGATGAACTCGTCCTTCGAAAGCCGGTAATCATCGCCCGCCGCGACCGCATATTCCCGTGCCGCGCGTTCCCGCACGCGCACGCGCTCTTGGCCTGTAAGGCCGGCGCTCTTCGCGACGGGAAGAGCGACCGTCGTCACGCCGCCCGATTGGTCAATGGCGACAAAACCGTTGAGCCGCGCCAGCTCGGCGGTGACGATGGCGAGCGTCACATATTCGTCTTCGTCAAGCGCGCCGTCATTGCCAAGGTCGGCTCGATCGAAGACATGAGCGGCGTACCGCACCGTCGCCTCCGCTTCGTGACGAATGGCGGCGACGCCATAGGCCGGCGCCTCGGCGACATCGGCGCTTTGAATGAGCCCAGCGGCGGCGGCGATCGCCGCCGCCGCGCCGGAAAATGCAAGCTTGTGAAACATCGCCAGGACCATCTGATCTCTCCCTCGTCTGACTGTGACGGCGGAAGGATGGCGCCCGACCTTGGCTCATTGACGGAGCAATCTGGGAATTATCCGGGCGAATGCGGCGGCTTTCGGACGTGGCCGCCCGGATTGCCTTATTCCGCGGGCGCTTCGAGGGCGCGCGTGTGGGCCCAGCGCTCCTTGATCCTCGCCGAGGTCAGGCGCGACCCGTCAGGCGACCAGCCGGGCGGGCCAAACAGATACCCGAGCGCCTCGCCCGGCGAGCGCGAAGCGGCGACGTCCTTGAAAATTCCGATCCATTCGCTGAAGGCGATGACGACCGGATTGAACGAACCCAAATTCTTGATGATTCCGTAGGTCGGCCTTTCGGCGTCGTCCTCCGGAACGAAAGTTCCAAACAGCTTGTCCCAGACAATGAAGACGCCGGCGTAATTTGCGTCGAGATATCTCGGATTGGTCGCATGGTGGACGCGGTGATGGCTCGGCGTATTGAAGACCTGCTCGAACGGCCCGAGCCGCCGGATCATCTCGGTGTGAATCCAGAACTGGTAGATGAGATTAAGGCCGAAGGTGAAAACGATCATCGCCGGATGGAATCCGATTAACACAAGCGGGGTCTTGAATAGAACGCCGGCGACGATATCGCCGGTCCAGGGCTGCCGCAGCGCCGTCGTCAGATTGTAATGCTGCGACGAATGATGAACGACATGGCTCGCCCAGAACCAGCGCCGCTCATGGCTGATGCGATGCACCCAATAATAGCGCAGATCGTCGATGACGAAACAGATCGCCAGGCTCCACCACGCATTCGGAATGTCAAACAGCCGATATTGATAGGCCCACGTCCAAATCGCCGCCAGCAGTGCGGCGCCGCCAAAGAGGGGCGCGATCTGGTTGCCGAGCCCCATCATCAAGCTGGCGGCGGCGTCGCGGGTTTCGAACCGGCCCTTCCCGGTCAGTCTCCAGGCCGCAAGCTCAAGCAGGATGAGCAGGACAAAGACCGGAACCGCGAGCGTGACAATGTCTGGAAATTCCATGGCGAGATTATAGTCGCGGTCCTGCGAGACGCAAAAGCCATCCCTCAAGATTTGCCGGGTCCGGCGCAACCAGGCGAATCTTGCGCAAAGAGGGTTCTTTCATCTGAAAGATGATTGCGGCGGCTTGCTTCTCGATGCTCACGGCGCCGCGCCGGAACCGTCGGCTGGCGAGCTTGTCGCCGACGGCGAAGACAAGGGCGATCTCGCGCCGGTCGCCGGACACCGTCGCCGCGCATCGACCGTCCGCTCC
>JBGSNB010000105.1:0-1802 GCA_041739835.1 Parvularculaceae bacterium
TCGGCGACAAGCGCGCCTTGTTCAGCGTCCCCGCCATCGTTCGGCTCGACCGCGAAGGGTCGGCGTCAGCGCTGATCGTCGAGGCCGAGGGCAGGGACCGGCCCGGCCTCCTCTACAATCTCGCCTCGGCGATCGCCGATCTCGGCGTCGCCATCCGTTCGGCGCATATCGCCACCTATGGCGAGCGCGCGGTCGACGCTTTTTACCTGCAGACGATGGACGGCGACAAAATCGCCGACCGGCGGCTTGAGCAGGCGATCGAAAAGCGCCTTTACGGCGTGCTTGCCGACGGCCAGAAACCGCCGCTGAAATCCGCCGGCTGACGACGCTGGTTTCAGTCATCGGCGAACTGCGTTAACGCGCCGGTCATGAAGACGTCGGACAGTCCGCCGTCAATTCGACAAAGGTCGCCTTTAGGGCGCTGGCTTCGATGAGCGGCAACCTCTTCAAATCGCTGGCGACCGTCAGCGGCCTCACCATGGCGAGCCGGGTGCTTGGCTTTGCGCGCCAGGTGCTGATCGCCGGCGTCATCGGCGCCGGCGGCAATCCGGTCGCCGACGCGTTCTGGGCGGCGTTCCGCCTGCCAAACATGTTTCGCCGCCTGTTCGCCGAAGGCGCCTTCCAGGCGGCCTTCGTGCCGCTGTTTCAAGGAAAGCTGATCGCCGAGGACAAGGCCGCCGCGAAACTCTTCGCGGAAGAGGTGATGGCGGCGCTCTTGTTCATCCTGCTCGGCTTCACGATCATCGTCGAGATCGCCGCGCCGCTGTTTGTGCATCTGATCGCTTCGGGCTTCGCCGACGATCCGGAGAAGTTCGAGCTGACGACCTTCTATCTCCGGATCATGTTTCCCTATCTCGCCTGCATGTCGATGGTCGGGCTGTTGTCCGGCGTTCTCAATTCTCTCGACAAATTCATGGCCTATGCCGGCGCGCCGCTATTGCTGAATTTCTGCCAGATCGCGGCGATCATGGCCTTTGCCGGCGCCGAGATCGAGGTCACCGGCGCCGCGCTCGCCTGGGCGACCGCGATCAGCGGGTTCCTGCAATTGTGGCTGTTGCTGTGGGGCGCGAAGCGTCAGGGCTATTTGCTGAAATGGCGCCGTCCGCGCTTCACGCCCGGCGTCAGGCGCCTGCTCATCCTCGGCGGGCCAGGATTTCTTTCCGCCGGCGCGACGCAGATCAACATCCTCATCGGCACCAACATCGCGTCGCAGCAGCCGGGCGCGGTCTCCTGGCTGATGAACGCCGACCAGCTCTATCAATTGCCGCTGGCGGTGGTCGGCACGGCGCTCGGCGTCGTGCTGCTGCCGATGCTGTCGCGGCGCGTCAAGGAAGGCGACGAGAAAGGCGCGATGCACGCGATCAACCGCTCGCTCGAATTGTCTGCGGTGCTGACGCTCCCGGCGGCGGCGGCGTTCATCGTGATGGCGGCGCCGATCTGCGACGCGCTGTTTGTCGGTTTCGCCAGCGAAGCCCTGTCGCTGTTCGGCGGCCGCAGTTCGGCGTTCACGGCCGAGGACGTGAAATGGACCGGCTGGGCGCTCGCGATCTACGGCTGGGGGCTTCCCGCCTTTGTCTGGCAGCGGATTTTCGCGCCGGCGTTTTTCGCGCGCGAGGACACGCGCGCGCCGATGAATTACGCCCTCGTCGCGATCGCCGTGAACACCGCACTCGCGCTGCTGCTGTTTCCGATTTACGGGTTCCTGGCGGTCGCCTTCGCGACCGTATTCGCAGCGTGGCTGCAGGTGTTGCAGCTCGCCTTCAATCTTTGGCGGCGCGGCCAGTACCGCCCCGACGCGCGGC
>JBGSNB010000198.1:0-2245 GCA_041739835.1 Parvularculaceae bacterium
GGCGCTCGCGGTCGGCGGCGCCGCCGCGGCCAAGCCCGCAAACTCGAACGCGCGCGGCGCAAAATCCGGCGACCATCAGGAACGCCATCAGGAACAATCGGCGCCCGACATCGACATTTCGATCTCCCTCGGCGAGGCGCACCGCACCATCGTCCGCGATCATTACCGGGCAAATTGCCCGCCGGGCCTCGCCCGGAAAAACAATGGCTGCCTGCCGCCGGGCCAGGCGAAGAAGCGCTACGCCGTCGGCGAGCGCGTGCCGGACGGGGTCGAGATCGTGATCTTGCCGAATGAAGTGATCCTGCGCCTGCCGCCGCTGCCGCGCGGCCATGGCTACCGGATGGTCGACGGCGACCTTGTCGTCGTCGCGCTCGCAACGCTGATCATCGCCGACGCGATCGGGCTTTTCTAGATCAGTGCGCTTCCTCCCAATTGGCGCCGGCCCTGGCGTCGACGACAAGCGGGACAGAGATTTCCAAGGCGGGGTGCGGCGCCTCCTCCATCACCTTGCGCGCCGCCCGGATCGTCTGGTCCGCTTCGTCTTTCGGGCACTCGAACACAAGTTCGTCATGCACCTGCAATAGCATCTTCGCTGACAGCCGCGCGCGCTTCAACGCCGCCGGCATCCGGATCATGGCGCGGCGGATGACGTCGGCGGCGGCGCCCTGGATCGGCGCGTTGATCGCCTGGCGCTCGGCATAGCCGCGCATCGCGGGGTTCTTGTCGTTGATGCCGCCGACATAGGTGCGGCGGCCGAAAATCGTCTCGACGAAGCCCGCCTTTTTCGCGCTGGCGATAGTGTCGTTCATGTATTTCCGGATGCCCGGAAACTTCTCGAAATAGCTGTCGATATAGGCTTTCGCCTCGCCGCGCTCGATCCCGAGCTGATTGGCGAGGCCGAAGGCGGATATGCCGTAGATGATGCCGAAATTGATCGCCTTGGCGCGCCGCCGGACCATCGGGTCCATGCCCTCGACCGGAACGCCGAACATTTCCGACGCCGTCATCGCGTGAATATCGACGCCGTTCGCGAACGCCGCCTTCATCGCCGGCAGATCGGCGATATGCGCGAGCAGGCGCAGCTCGATCTGGCTGTAATCGGCCGACACCAGGACATTGCCTTTTTCGGGCACAAAGGCGGTGCGGATCTTGCGCCCGTCTTCCGTCCGTATCGGGATGTTCTGGAGATTGGGGTCGGTCGAGGCGAGGCGCCCGGTCGTCGTCGCCGCCAGCGAATAGGAGGTATGGACGCGGCCCGTCTCGCGGTTGATCGCGGTCGGCAGCGCGTCGGTGTAGGTCGATTTCAGCTTGGAAAGGCCGCGCCAGTTGAGGATGGCGCGCGGCAATTCCTGGCCGTCGGCGGCGAGTTCCTCGAGAATGTCGGCGGAGGTCGACCAAGCGCCGGTCCCGGTCTTCTTGCCGCCCGGCAGGCCGAGCCGTTCGAACAGGATTTCCGAAATCTGCTTGGGCGAGCCCATATTGAAGGCGCCGCCGGCGAGCGCGTGCGCCTCCGCCTCATGCATCGCCATCCGCTGCGCGAAATCCGCGGACAGGCGCGCCAGCACCGAAGGGTCGATTTTGACGCCCGCGCGCTCCATCGCAAGAATGACCGGAACCAGCGGGCGCTCCAGCGTTTCATAGACCGTCGCCTTGCCTTCGGCGGCAAGGCGCGGCTTCAGGCGCTGGTGCAGCCGCAAGGTGATGTCGGCGTCCTCCGCCGCATATTGTGTCGCCTTGTCGATCGCGACCTCGTCGAAGGTCTTCTGGCTTCTGCCGCTGCCGACGACATCGGAGAACTTGATCGTGTCATGTTGCAGCCAGCGCCGCGCGAGTTCGTCCATGCCGTGCCCGCCGACGCCGCAGTCGAGCGCATAGGAGATCAGCATGGTGTCGTCGAAGGGCGCGACCGTAATCCCGGCGCGTGCGAAAATATGCATGTCGTATTTGAGGTTCTGACCGACCTTGAGGATCGACGGGTCCTCAAGCAGCGGCTTCAGCAAGGCGAGCGCCGTCTCGCGCTGCATTTGCCGCGCCGTTTCGGCGTCGTCGAAGGCGAGCCCCTTGGCGCCGTGCGCGAGCGGAATGTAACAGGCGCGGCCAGCCTCAACGCTGAGCGAAATGCCGACAAGGCCCGCGCCCATGGCGTCGAGGGCGTCGGTCTCGGTGTCGACTGCGACCAGCCCTCGCTCATAGGCGGCGGCGATCCAGCGCCGCAGCGACGCCTCGTCGAAGATCGTTTCATAGG
>JBGSNB010000216.1:0-3129 GCA_041739835.1 Parvularculaceae bacterium
CCGCGCCGCATAGCGCGCCGCCTCCAGCGTCGCGGTGTCGAAGGGCCTGGTCTCGAAGGCCCCGAGCGGTCCGTTCCAGACCAGCGTTTTCGCGATTTCGATTTTCGATGCGATCAGGTCGACGCTATCAGGTCCAAGATCGAGGATCATCTCGTCGGCCTTGACCGCGTCCGCCGCGCGCACGCTGTGGGCGGCGTGTTCCCGGAATTCCGTGGCGACGACGACATCGACCGGCAGCACCATCTCGCAGCCCCGTTCGCACGCCTGCGCCACGATCTCGCGCGCGGTCGCGGCGAGGTCGGGTTCGCACAGCGATTTGCCGACGGAAATCCCTTGGGCGTAGAGAAAGGTGTTCGCCATGCCGCCGCCGACGACCAGCATGTCCGCCTTGCCGACGAGATTGAGGAGCAGTTCGATCTTGGTCGAGACCTTGGCGCCGCCGACGATGGCGATCAGCGGGCGCGCCGGATTGGAGAGCGCGGCGGCGAGGTAATCGAGCTCCTTTTCCATCGCCCGTCCCGCCGCGGCGGGAAGGACATGCGCAAGGCCCTCGGTCGAGGCGTGCGCGCGATGCGCGGCGGAAAAGGCGTCATTGACGAAAAAGTCGCCATTCGCCGCCAGCGCCCGAACGAAATCGGGATCGTTTTTCTCCTCGCCCTTGTGAAAGCGCGTATTCTCGAAAACCGCGACATCGCCGTTCTTCATCGCGTTCGCGACCGCCGCCGCTGCGGCGCCGACGCAATCGTCGGCGAAGCGGATCTTTCGCCCGAGCAGATCTTCCAGTTTTTTTGCGACCGGCCGCAGCGAGTCTTTTTCCTCGCGCTTGCCGCCCGGACGGCCGAAATGCGAGAGCAGGATCACTTTCGCGCCCTTGCTCGACAATTCCTCGATCGCCGGCAGCGCGCGTTCGAGCCGCGTCGCCTCCGCGACGGCGCCGTCCTTCATCGGCACGTTGAAGTCGACGCGGACGAGGACGCGCCGGCCCGCGACGTCAAGATCGTCTATCGTTCTGTAGGCTGACAAATGCAGTCTCCTAGAGGAGCTTGCCCATCTCAAGCGCGACATCGCTCATGCGCGTCGAGAAGCCCCACTCATTGTCGTACCAGGTCAGGATGCGCGCGAGCCCGCCGTCGACGATCTGCGTCTGGTTGAGCGCGAAGGTCGAGGAATGCGGGTCATGCATGAAGTCGGACGAGACGAGCGGCTTGTCGGTATAGGCGAGAACGCCTTTCATCGCCCCGTCGGCCGCCTCGATGATCGCCTTGTTGATTTCGTCGACCGACGTCGCGCGCTTCGGCGTGAAAACGAGATCGACGACCGACACGTTCGGCGTCGGCACGCGGATCGACGAGCCGTCGAGCTTGCCCTTGAGGGCCGGAATGACGAGTCCCAAAGCCTTCGCCGCGCCGGTCGATGTCGGGATCATCGACATCGCCGCGGCGCGCGCGCGGTAGAGATCCTTGTGCATGGTGTCGAGCGTCGGCTGGTCGCCCGTGTAGGAGTGGATCGTTGTCATGTAGCCGCGCTCGATGCCGATGGCGTCATTCAGGACCTTGGCGACCGGCGCAAGGCAATTCGTCGTGCAAGAGCCGTTGGAGACGACGATGTCGTCCCTGGTCAGCGTATCGTGATTGACCTTGAAGACGATCGTCTTGTCGGCGCCGTCCGCGGGCGCCGAGACGAGGACGCGCTTGGCGCCGGCCGCCAGATGCAGCGACGCCTTTTCCTTGCTGGTGAATATACCGGTGCATTCAAAGACGATATCGACGCCGAGCGCCTTCCACGGCAGTTTCGCCGGATCGCGCTCGGCAAAGACCTTGATCGGGCCGCGGCCGGCGTCGATCGTGTCGGCGGAGGTCTTCACCGCGACCGGGAATTTTCCGTGCACGCTGTCATATTGAAGGAGATGCGCGTTGGTCTCGACCGGACCGAGATCGTTGATGGCGACGATGTCGATCCCCTGACGATTGTTCTCGATCATCGAGCGCAAGGTCAGCCGACCGATCCGGCCGAACCCGTTAATCGCCACTTTCAACGCCATCGTCGCTACTCCCTCGGGGCCAGGTTTTTCGCCGCTGCAACGACGGCTTCGCAGGTGATTCCAAAATGTTTGTAAAGATCGGGCGCCGGCGCTGACGCGCCGAACCCGGTCATGCCGACAAAGGCGTCCTTGCGGCGCAAGAACAGGTCCCAGCCCTGGCGAAGACCGGCTTCGATCCCGATGCGCGGCGCCTTGCCGAGAACGGACTTGCGGTATTTCTCGTCCTGCGCGGCGAAATGGCCGAAGGACGGCGCAGAGACGACGCGCGCGCGAATCCTGTCGCAGGCGAGTTTCTTCTGCGCGTCGAGCGCGATCTCGACCTCGGAGCCCGTGGCGACAAGAACGACGTCGGGGTCGGGCGCGTCGGCGAGCACATAGGCGCCTCTCGCGCAGAGATTTTCATCCGTATGCGTAAGACGCGCCGGCGCGAGATTTTGCCGCGTCAGCGCGAGGATCGACGGCCGGCCCTTTTCCGCGAGGGCCAGCGCCCAGCATTCCGCGGTTTCGATCGCATCCGCCGGGCGGAAGAGGTTAAGGTTCGGCATGCAGCGCAGCGCCGCCAGGTGCTCGACCGGCTGATGCGTCGGCCCGTCTTCGCCAAGGCCGATCGAATCATGCGTCATCACGTAAATGACGCGAACGCCCATCAGCGCGGAAAGTCGGATCGACGGCCGGCAATAATCCGTGAACACCAGAAATGTACCGCCATAGGGAATGACGCCGCCATGCAGCGCCATGCCGTTCATCGCCGCCGCCATGGCGTGTTCGCGCACCCCGTAATAGACGTATCGCCCGCCGTAATTTGCGGCGGTCAGCGGCTCTTGCCCTTTGGTCTTCGTATTGTTGGAGCCGGTCAGATCTGCCGAGCCGCCGATCGTTTCCGCGATCGCGGCGTTGACGATTTCGAGCGCCATTTCCGACGCCTTGCGCGTCGCGAGCGTTGGCGGCTCGGCGGCGAGCTTTTTCTTGTAATCGTTGATCGCGGCGCCGATTGTCGCCGCGACATCGCCCTTCATCGCCGCGTCGAAAGAGGCGCGGTCCGGCGACGCCGCGAGCCGGCTTGACCAGAGCGTCCGCGCGTTGCGGCC
>JBGSNB010000219.1:0-2859 GCA_041739835.1 Parvularculaceae bacterium
GCCATGCCGCGCCGGCCGCCGCCCATCATCGCCGCCGAGACGGCGAGCGGCCAGCCCATGCCGGGATTGACGCCGTGATAAAGGCCGCTGCCAATGATGGCGAGCCAGAGGCCGCCGGTCGTCCAGTCCGCCATTTTACGGGTTACACGGACGGATAACAGAACGAGTCCGTCGAGCAGTCGCCGCCTTCGAGACGGATCTGGTGCGCCCGGTATCCTTTCGGAAACTCGACATGGAAATCCTTGTCGAGCGTGATGCCGCCGCCGGCGCCGACATTGGACATGACCATCGCGCCGCCGCGGTCGCCGGGATAGAACTGGTCGTCCCATGTCGAATAGAGCGAGTTCGTCCAGTAGACGCGCTTGCCGTCGCGGCTGACTTCGACCATTTGCGGGCCATAGCCGAAGGCGGCGCCATTCGGATGCGGCGTCCTGCGGACGATGCCGCCGACATGAACGGAGCCGACAAGCTCCGGCTTCATCGGATCAGAAACATCATATTGCCGCATCTCGCCCGTGCCCCAGCACGATACGTAAAGGAAGCGGTCATCGAGCGACAGGTCAATGTCGGTGACGAGCGGCGGAACCGCGCCGAAGCCCTGCAGCAGCGGCGGCAGATCCTCTTTCGCCGCCGGTTCCGCCGGAATGGTCGCGGTCTTCGTGCAATGGAACTTCCCGTTCGCCCGCCGCCAGGTCCAGATCGACCCTTCGAGATTGGTCGTGTCGACGACCACGCCGACAAAGCCGTATTCCTTGACGGGGTCATGCGCGGGCCGCACCTCGAGCGCCATCTGGTGATTGGCGCCGGGATCGATCGTCTGCACGTTGCGGCGCGCCCTCAAGTCCCAGAAATGCAGCCGGTGCCCGTATTTGTTGGACAGGAGATCTTCGGGGACGATGCCGCCTTCGAATTGCGGCGGCAGCGCCCACTCGCTCGACACCATGTAGTCGCGCGGCAGATTCCACCAGAAATCATAATGCTTGTCCTGCGAGCCGCGATCGATCTCCCAGCGTCCGACGACGTCGAAGGTCTGGCAGTCGAGGATGAAAATGCCCGGCGGGCCGTCGGTTCCGTCGGGGCCGCCGCCGCCGAGCGCCGAGACGTAAATTCCCTCCGGCCCGCAATGGATCGTGTGCGGACGGGAATAGCCGGTCTTGCGGAAGATTTCCTCGGGCTCGATGATCTTGCAGATCGCCGCCTTCGTCGGGTCTGGCTTGGTGTCGATGACATAGATGCGCGACGAGCGGATGCCGGGAATGATCAGATAGCGACGTTCGAGAAACGCATGGCCCGACAAGGGCGATAGCGCCGACGAACAGGCGTTCCAGCCGAAATGATGAAACTCGTCGCCCTTGTTCGGCATGATGACGGTGTGGACGATCGACCCGTAGGACTTCGAATTCCTGTCGAGATCGATGACCGCAAGTCCGTCGGGGCGCGAGTGATCGCCGCTCAGCATCAAGGTGAAAGCGTAGCGCTCGGCCGGCGCTTCCATCGCGAGCTTTGCGGTGGCGTGAAAAGTCGGATCGGGCCTGATTGTCATGCGTTTCCTCCATGATCACAGCGTCGGCCAGACGCCCGTTATCGGGTACTCGGCAGTGCGGCGGGAGGATGCGCTCCGCCTCAAGCATTTGCAAGATCGCTCAGGCGCCGCGTCCGGCGATCGCGCGCCCTGAAACGACCAGCGACGCCAGGATGAAGGCGGGCGCGAAATTCATCTGCGTAAAGGCGGCGTGGATCTGCGTGTGGCTGGTGAAGATTTCAAGCCACAACAACGGCGCGGCGGCGATGCCGAGAAGCACGCTGCGATCCTTCGCGAGTTGCGCCCAGCGGGCGCGGCGCGCCGCCGTCGCCAAGGGGAGAAGCACAAAGGCGATGATCGCAACGGGGGCCCAGAAGGACTTCATCGCGGCGAAATTTTCATAAATGGCGGCGCCGGGAAAAAAACTGTCGACATATTCACTCTCGCCGCGCACGCGGAAGAGCGCCGCGTCGACGAAATCGCGCCACACATCGCCGTCGAGGATGACGGCCGCGATCACGATTTTGAGGAGGATGAAACCCGCCCATCCGGCCGTCCAGAATCCGCCGAGTAGAACGGCGTCGCGCCAGCTGGGCGTCCTCGCGCTGCGCATTTCATAGAGCGCCCAGATCAACGCGGCGAAACATGCGATGAAGGCGGGCGCGGTGAAAAAATCGAAAAAGGCGGTGAGCGCGCCCAGCCCGAAAAAGAACAGCAGCGGCGCCTCGGCGCCCTTGCGGCGGGTGAGCGCGAGCGCAGCGCCGACCGCGAGCAGCCATGTCGTCGCCTTGGTCGCGACGACGAAATAGCCCATCGCATTGATGACGACGAAGGGCGCGGCGAAAGCAAGCGCTGCCGTCCCGCCGAAATCCGCGCCGATGCGCCAGAGCAGCCATACGAAAAGCACGAGCGACAGGGTGAAAAGATAGCCGCGCAGGTCATTATACGGCATCGCCGCCAGCGCCGGGCGCGCGATGACCAGCCAGCCATGCCAATAGCGGAAATAGTCGCGGATTTCCTCGTCTTTCGATCCGTCGAAGTAGGCGATCAGCGCGCCGCAGCCATAAAGGCTCTGCGCATTGACCGCGCGCTCGACGAGCGGCGGGCGCGGCGTCGAAAGATCGAGGCCGACGCTGAGCCCGATGCATTCGGTGTCGGCGTCGATGACGCGGCCATTGTCGGCGCGCCGCGAAATCAGCACATCCGGACGTTCCGTCAGGTTGCGGACGATCGGCTCGTTCGGAACGGCGAAGGCGGCGATGACCGCCGTGAGGAACAGGGCGGCGACGAGCGGCGTCGCCGCCAGCGCGATCAGCGCCTTTTTCAGCGCCGTCGTC
>JBGSNB010000245.1:0-3463 GCA_041739835.1 Parvularculaceae bacterium
CTGGCAAGTAGGCTCTCGTGACCGGCCGTCGCGCGCGGCGGCGCCGTTTCTAGATTGGCGCGAAATTCCTTCGCGAGACGCGCGGCGGCGTCCATCGCGGCAAAGGTCTCTTCGGCATGCTGCGCGGCGCGGTCCACAAATTTCTCGCAAATGGCGTCGCTGCGTCATTCGCCATCTCGGCCGCGCTGACAAGCCCGCCTTGACCCGGGGCGCCTCGCGGCCCACATGAAATGCCGCGTCAGACGGCCGGACGGCCGCTCCCCAAAGGAGAGGAAAGTCCGGGCTCCACGAGGACAAGGCGCCGGGTAACGCCCGGCCGGCCGGATTTCGCAAGGAATCTGGCCGAGGGAAAGCGCCACAGAGATCGAACCGCCTCCTCCGGGAGGTAAGGGTGAAAAGGTGCGGTAAGAGCGCACCGCCGGGCCGGCGACGGACCGGGCATGGAAAGCCCCGCCTGGAGCAATGCCGAATAGGGATTGCGCGCCTTCCGCGAGGAAGGCAGGGGCGTCTTCGCCCCGAGCGGTCCGGGTTGGCAGCTGGAGGCGGCGCGCAAGCGCCGTCCAAGATGAATGGTCGTCCCTTCGCAAGAAGGACAGAACCCGGCTTACAGGCCGTCTGACGCGCTCGCACCTTGTCATCGCGCCGATCACCTCGGATACAGTCTGCCGAGGGTGAATCGCGTTGTCGGCGCGGCGAGAGCGAGGATAGCTATGCGGCTGGTTGCGGTCATTGCGCTTTGCGTCGTCGCGGCCTGCGCGCGGACGCCGGACCCCGCCTCAGCGCCGTCGGCGACTGACGCCGCCGCGAATTCCCTGACCCGTGCGGCGCTGACGATGGATCAAGCGGACATTTTCCCGACGGATTCATCATTGAAACGGGCTGAAGACGGCGTCATTCTCGATGACGGCCGCGTCGTTGTCGCCGATCAGACGCATGGGCTTCGCGTCGTTAACCCGGACGGGTCCAGCGCCCCTTACGGAAATTTCGCGGAAGCAGGCTACGCGCATTCGGCGGAAGCGCCCGCTGGGCCGAACGGCGTCGCGTTCACGCCCGACCGCGCACATATCCTCGTCGCCGACATTTATTCCGGCGCAATCTGGCGCGTCGCCGTTGCTGACGAAAGCGCGGAGAAAATTTACCAGCATGCCTATGGCGTCAATTCGGCCATTGAAGATTTGACCGGCGCCATTTGGTTTACTCAGTCTACGGAGAACGAGCCGGGTCCGGGATCCGAAGCCCGGATGTTCGCGGCGATTGACAGGGCGATGAAAGACGGAAAGCTGTTCCGTCTCGTCGGGGACGAAGCGACGGTGATGATGGACGGCCTTGCTTTCGCGAATGGGGTTGCGTTCGACGCGGAACGCAGCCGGCTTTATTTTGCAGAGACAATGGGCGACCGCCTCTGGGCGGCGGGGCTGGAAATGGATCGGCCGGACGTCTTGCGCGACCTGCGCGTCTTTTCTCGCGTAATCGCGCCCGACAACGTCAAGATCGGCCGCGACGGCGTCGTCTACCTCGCCCTGCCTGTATTGAGCGAGCTGGCGGCATTTAATCCGGAGACAGGCGACGCCGAAACTTATTTCTCTGCTGCGACGACCGCAAACAAGGAGATCGCCGCAGAGTGGCGGCGGCGCGTCGAAAAGGGCGAAGGCGCGATAGACCTCTTCACGCCGATCGTCTGGGGCGCAATGCCGGGCGCAATTACAAGCGTCATACTCACAACCGAAGGCGATCCCGCCTATCTTGGAAATCTCGGCGACGCGCTGGTTCGACTTCGCCCGGCGGCGGAATGATCGATTCTTTAATATCATGGCCGGTCGCATCGCCGTTTGTCATCCGCAAAGCCGTCGGCGCCGGCGACATCGACGCCTTCCATCATGTCAACAACGCCCGCTATATTGACTGGGCGAACGAGATCGCCTGGGCGCATTCGGATGCGCTGGGGCTGTCGATGGACGACTATATCCGCATCGGAACCGGCTGCGTCGTCTGGCGGCATGAATTCGATTATCTGGCGCCGGCGCATCTCGGCGACGAGATCGAAATCGCCACCTGGATCGCTGAGAACGACAGTCGCCTGCGGCTTGTCCGCGCCTATGAGATGCGCCAAGCATCGACCGGCAGGATCGTCTTTCGGGGACGGACGAAGTTCGTCTGCATCGACATGAAGACCGGAAAGCCGGCGCGGATGCCGCCGGAATTCATCGCCGCCTACGCGCCAAAGACCGGAGAATAGACCATGCCGTCCTTCGACATCGTGTCCGAAGTCGATCTGACCGAGGCCGACAACGCCGTCGCCAATGTCCTGCGCGAGATTGCGACGCGCTATGATTTCAAGGGCTCGAAATCGACCGTCGAGATCAAGGAAGGCGTCATCACCATCAACGCGGATGACGAGCTGAAGCTGAAACAGATGCACGAATTATTGCAGGGCCACATGCAGCGGCGCGGCATCGCGCCAGGCTCGCTCGACTACCAGAAGGAGGAGAAGGCCGCCGGCCAGTCGGTCCGCCAGCTGGTCAAGATCAAGGAAGGGATCGACAAGGAGCTGGCGAAGGAAATCGTCAAGGCGGTGAAGGAAGCGAAATTCAAGGTCCAGGTCGCAATCCAGGGCGACGAGCTGCGCGTCACCGGCAAGAAACGGGACGACCTTCAGGAGGTGATCGCCTTTGTGAAGACGCTGAAAAACGAGCAGCCCTTGCAGTTCAAGAACTTCCGCGACTGACCGGGATCGGCTAAGCGGGGGCGAGGACCGAAGGGGAATATCATGTCGGATATCGATAGTGGACTGCTCGAAATCATCAAAGGCCACGCGATCGGCCTGACCGGCGATCCGACGCGCGAGACGCCGATCGCCGATCTCGGCATCGACTCCTTCTCGATTGTCGAGATCATCTATGAGGTCGAGGAAAAGCTCGGCATCGAGGTTCCCTTCAACGCCAATGAAAACCCGCTCGGCGCCATGAAGACGGTCGGCGATCTCATCGATGCGGTGAAAAAACTCGCGGGGAAAGAATAATCGATGTCCCGCCGCGTCGTCGTCACCGGACTTGGCGGGATCTGCGCCACCGGCGCCAATGTCGCCGAATTCTGGGCGAATGCGAAGCAAGGCTATTGCGGCATCTCGCGGCGGACGCTGACCGCCGGCGACGAGTTTTCGATCGCCCTGCCGGTCGCGCCAATCGACGGATTTGATGCGCGGCTCGAAACGCTCGGCCGCGAGATGACGCGCGCCGACCGCTTCACGCAGCTGGCGATCGCGGCGGCGGATGAAGCGATCGCCGATGCGGGGATCGATTTCGCGTCGGGCGTCGGCGCGCGCACCGCTGCGATCATCGGCACCGGCATCGGCGGGCAGACGACATTCGACGCCGCTTATCTCGCCATGCTGAAGCACGGCAAGAAGCCGCATCCCTTGTCGATCCTCAAGATCATCCCGAATGCGCCGGCGAGCCACATGTCG
>JBGSNB010000274.1:0-3532 GCA_041739835.1 Parvularculaceae bacterium
CAGTCCGACGCGCAGACGCCCTGGTCCCCCCGCAAGCTCGCGCGCAATCCGCGCCGCCCCCGGGAAATTCGCTTCCTCCTTGCGGCGCTTGCCGAGAACGAAGGCGATATTGCCCTCGACCGGGGAAGTCGTCGCGTCGAGGTCATGGCCGTAAAGGCAGAGCCCCGCCTCGAGCCTTAGCGAATCACGGGCGCCGAGGCCGATCGGCGCAACATCGGGATGGGCGAGCAGCGCGCGCGCGAAGCGTTCAGCGTCGGCGTTCGGAACAGAGATTTCAAAGCCGTCCTCGCCGGTGTAGCCGCAGCGTGACACCAGCACATTGGTCCCCTGCCATTCGACGGGACGCATCGACATGAAGGCTTGCGTCGCTGCGCCCGGAAACATGCCGTCAATGACGGGCGCCGCCCTAGGCCCCTGCACGGCGATCAGCGCGCGGTCGGCGGCGACTTCGAGCTTGGCCCGGCCATCGAGGCTCTGCGCGATCAGCGCGAAGTCCTGGTCCTTGCAGGCGGCGTTCACGACCAGAAACAATGCTCCGTCCCCGGACGGCATCGCCGGCCGGGTGATCATCAGATCGTCGAGGACGCCGCCTTGATCGTTCAATAGCACGCTGTAGCGCATGGCGCCGCGCTTGAGCTTCAGGACTTCGCCCGGAACGAGAGTTTCAATCGCCGCGCAAACGGCGGTGTGCGCCTCTTCTGACCCGAGCGGCGCCAGCGTGGTGCGCAGCCAAGCCTGGCCCATATGCGAAACATCGAAAAGGCCGGCCTTCGTGCGGGTGTGGAGGTGTTCTTTGAGGACGCCGTCCGGATATTGCACCGGCATTTCATAGCCGGCGAATTCGACCATCTTGCCGCCGAGCGACAGATGCAGGCCGTAAAGCGGAGTGCGTTTCATGCCAGTTCCATGAGCAATCGCCGCCAGTTCAGGCGGCAACCCCGGCTGTCACGGAACCTGAGAGATTTCGCCAGGCGAGAAATCCCGCCGGCTTACTCCTTCGGTGGATCGGGCTCGTCGCCCTTTCGCTTTCCAGCCTTCAACCCGCGCGCGGTCCGTTTGCCTGAGAGTTTCCGGGGCGGTTGCTCCTTCGGCGCCGGCGATCGCCGGTCTCTCCCGCTTCACGCGTGACTGCGGACGCAAATCCACCGTCGGCCGCGACAATAGAAGCCGCCATGTTGCAGTCAATGATTCGGCAAAGACAATTTTATCACGCGGCCGCCAAAGGCTGGCAATTTGCGCACAGTCCGCGCGCTTCCAGTCGCGCCGTTTTCATCTTGAAGGCGGAGCGCCGCAGCAACGGCCGCAGATCAGACTCAATGCTTTCAAGTTCAACCTCTTTCGCCGAGGCGCAGCTTTCGCACACCAGGAACACCTGCACCTCATGCGGGCCCTCATGCTTGCAGGGCACAAAAGCGTTGATCCCTTCCAGCTTGTGGATCAGCCCCTTCTGCTCAAGCCCTTCCAGCGCCCGGTAAACCGTCATCGGGGCGCGAACGCCCTTTTCCTTCAACCGATCGAGGATTTCATAGGCCTTCAGCGGCCCGCCAGCCTCGAGCAACGCATCCCAGACCAGCGCCTCATTGCGGGTCAGGCCCGCCGGTTCGCCGCGCGCTTCGCCATGATCGTGCCCGTCATCATCGCCGCATGAGCCCTTGCCGTTCTTGTTGTTGGCCATCGCCGTCTCCACCGCCTTGGTCGCACAACGTTATATCAAACGTTATATCAGTACAAACGCTAAAACCGGAATTTTCGCCCGTGCGACCACTTTGGCGCGAGCCGCCCTCAGCCCGCATTGCGGGACGGCGCATCATCAGGGTTTTGTCTGCTCTGGCGTTCCCTATCGCCACCCGACCCGGTCGAAGATCTTCACAGCTTCGGCCTGGTGCTCCCCGAGAACCGACATCTCCTGTCCGTCGGCTCGGAATTCGCCCAGCCCGACGATGGGCCCGGCCGCAGCCACGCCATCGACGACAGGATATTCGTTGTTCCCAGCGGCGAAGGCCTGCTGCATTTCGTCGCTCAACAGGAAGGCGATCAATGCTTCACCGTTTTCAGGATGCGGCGCATGACGCGCAATGCCGGCGCCGGAAATGTTGACATGCACGCCGGTCGTCTCCTGGTTTGGATGAATAATGCCGATCCTCTCGCCGATCGACCGCAGTTTCCGGTCCGGCGATCCGACATAGCGCGCGAGATAATAGCTGTTGACGATGGCGATGCGGCACTGGCCCGCCGCCACGGCTTCGATCTGGCTGGTGTCGTTGCCTTCCGGTTTGCGCACGAAATTCGCGACAACGCCCTGCGCCCATTTTGTCGCCGCTTCCTCGCCATGGTGCGCGATGATGCCGGCGAGCAGCGACTGGTTATAGACATTGGTCGACGATCTGACGCAAATCTGGCCGCGAAACGCAGGCGCGGCGAGGTCTTCGTAATCGGCGAGATCTTCGGGAACGCCTTTCGACTTGTCGTAGATGATGACGCGGGCCCGTTTCGAGAGGCCGACCCACTTGTTGTCCGCGTCACGAAATTGCGCCGGCGTCCGCTGCAGGACAGCACGGTCGCCGATCTGCCTGAAAACGCCGCGCTGTTCGGCGCGCCACAACATGCCGGCGTCCGCCGTGATGAACACATCCGCGGGACTTGCGTCCGCCTCGCGTGCAATTCGTTCGATGAGGGCGTCGCCGCCCGCCTCGATGATGTTGACCCTGATCCCGGTCTTTTCGGTAAAGGCGTGGTAGATGGCGAGATCAGAATCATAATGGCGGCCGGTATAGACATTGACCTCGCCGATGATCGCGGCTGGCGGCGCGGCTCCCGCTTCGGCGACGGGTTTCGCGCAGCCGGCGGCGCTAACGCAGAGAACGCCGATCACCGCCGCCAACAAACTCGATTTCATCGCCGCCACCCTGTCATCTGCCACCGGCAGCTTACTGCGAATAATTATCAACTGCAATTGATCGGTCTGCGGCGCTAGGACGCAAGCGCCCGCGTCTTCGCCGGATCGATCGAAATCGTCACCGCGCCGCCGATGGCGATGGGGGTCGGGCAGGCGGCCCGAACGGCGAGGTCCGGACGGCCCTCCGGGCTGACTGTCGCCAGCCAGCCGGGACCTTCGAAACGGCAGTCGATCGCCCGGAAACGGCCGCCGGAATGTTCTGTCGCCGAGATGCCGCCTTCGTGGATGGCGATGGAAACGGCGTCGGCCGGTCGCGCCAGCGGCTTCACCTCGCCGAACGCCGTTTCAACGCCGCCGTCAATCGGCCGGCATGCAAGCGCCTGGCTGGCGGGGAACAAGGTCGCCCCGGCGATTGTCTTCGGCGCACGAAACAATGTCTCGGACGACGCGGTCTCGATGATCCGCCCGCTTTCCATGATGGCGATGCGGTCGCCGAGTTCGATCGCCTCGGCGGGATCATGTGTCACCAGGATCGTCGGCGTCGATCGGGATTTCAGCAGGCGGCGCATGTCGCCGCGCAGGCGCTGGCGCAAGGCGACGTCGATGCTTGCGAATGGCTCGTCGAGCAGCATGGCG
>JBGSNB010000309.1:0-1526 GCA_041739835.1 Parvularculaceae bacterium
GCGACCGCCTTCGTTCGCGATCTCGTGAATACGCCTGCGAGCGATATGTCGCCTGCCGCGATCGAGGCGGAAGCGCGAAAACTCGCCGACGAGTTCGGCGCCGAGGTCGATGTCGTTCTCGGCGACGATCTCGTCGCCGGCGGCTTTGCGATGATCCACGCGGTCGGGCGCGCATCAAGCGTCGCGCCGCGCCTCATCGATATCAGGTGGGGCCGCGCCGACGCGCCGAAACTGACGATTATCGGCAAAGGCGTCGCCTTTGATTCCGGCGGCCTCAACATCAAAGGCGGCGAGGGCATGGCTTTAATGAAGAAGGACATGGGCGGCGCCGCCAATGCGCTCGGCCTTGGGCGGCTCATCATGGGCGCCCGGCTCGACTATCGCCTGCGCGTGCTGATCCCGGCGGTCGAGAACGCCATCGCCGGCGACGCCTTCCGGCCCGGCGACATCCTGACAAGCCGCAAGGGCCTGACCGTCGAAATCGGCAACACCGACGCCGAGGGCCGGCTCGTCCTCGCCGATGCGATGGCGCTCGCGGCCGAAGAGGCGCCGCAATGCCTGATCACGCTTGCCACCTTGACCGGCGCGGCGCGCGTCGCGCTCGGTCCTGACCTTCCGCCCTTCTATTGCGATGACGAGCGGTTTGTTGCGGCGGTCCTCGGCGCGGCGTCGGCCGTTCACGATCCGGTCTGGCGCATGCCGCTGTGGAAGCCCTACGCGGCGACGCTTTCCTCGCCGATCGCCGATCTCAACAATGCGCCGGGAGGGTCGTTCGCCGGTTCGATCATCGCCGCGCTTTTCCTGAAGCGGTTTGCGCCGGAGAGCGGCGTCTTCGCCCATTTCGATCTCTACGCATGGCGCACGAAGGCGGCGCCCGGCCGCCCGGCCGGCGGCGAGGCGCAAGCGATTCGCGCGATTTTCGAATCGCTGAAAACACACCGGTTCGCTTGAGGGTTGTCGGAATGGCGGAACCTGCAACGGGAAGCTTGAACTCCGGTTCCGAACGGTTGCAGGGTCGTCATATCCCAATTGGCTGCGCGCGGCCGATTGCCCCCGAATCCAGTTAAGACGGACGATATGGCTGCCGCTGGAATATTGACGACTTGGCGTGATGTGCTGGCGGACGCCGTCAGAAGCGACGGACCTGACCTGTCGATGAGGCAATGGGCGATCCTTCTCACCGTTTATCTGAACCCCGGCCCGCATACGGTGCGGGGGTTGTCGCGCGATCTCCACGTGCCCAAGCCGGCGATCAGTCGCGCGCTTGACGCCCTGTCGATACTCGGCTTCGTCCGGCGCATCCGCGACGAAGCGGACCGACGCATCGTCCTGGTGCAGAAGACCAGCGAGGGCGCGATCTATGTCGATGAATTCGCGCGCATCGTCGAAGAACGCACGCGCGAGCCGGTGATGTCGACGGCGCTTTACGGCTGAGCGCGCCGGGCGAGCGGAACGCCGGCGAGCCGGACGCCGTCTTCCCCAAAATCGATCGGCGCACGGATGACGCCGCCTGAAGCGACCGCCAG
>JBGSNB010000336.1:0-1817 GCA_041739835.1 Parvularculaceae bacterium
TGATGAGCGTCGCAGGGTCGCGATGCCCGGCGCCGCGCACGGCGCGCAGGACGCGCTCGTCGCGGCGGAAATGCAGAAGTCTGGCGAAACTCTTTTCAGCGGCGATTTCGATGGAAACCGGAACAGCGGTTCCCGCGACCAGGGTCTGCTCGATCTCCCAGGCGGGCTTTGGATAACGGCGCGTCGCGTTCTCAAAGACGTCGAGCGCCGCCGCGGAAGCCCGGGCGACCCAGGTGTCCGCAAGCGGGTTGACCGGCGACCTCCAGAATTTGGCGCCGAAGCCGGCGGCAAGGCGCGCCGGCGTCATGGCGGCATAGCCGAATTCGAATGCGGAATAGAGCATCAGGCCCCTCT
Source organism: Parvularculaceae bacterium (assembly GCA_041739835.1). Taxonomy (GTDB): domain Bacteria; phylum Pseudomonadota; class Alphaproteobacteria; order Caulobacterales; family Parvularculaceae; genus Amphiplicatus. The sequence continues at coordinate 355 of JBGSNB010000336.1, forward strand.
GGAACTCCTACACAACAAACGCCGGAAACCCGTATCGCCTCCCCGCAAGACGACCAGCGCAGCAAGTCGATGAGAGTGCCACGCGCCATGCGGGAGGCGCAACAGGTATTACGCACCTGCAATAATTACTTGGCGACTCACAGGCGGCGGTTCAATTTTTAGGTAAATGTTAACCGAATCATAAGGTTAACAAGACGCTGCTCACAGCGCCTGACGCATCGCGGCGGCGATTTCGGCAGGCGTCAGGTTGTCGTTGAGGGCAAATGACAACTTGCCCGACTTCTCGATGATGTAGAAAAGACTTGAATGCTGCATCGTGTAGCCGATTTTTGAGTCTGCGACCGTCTCCGGCTCGGCGAACACCTTGAAGCCGGCTTTCGCTTGTTCGATCGCCTCGCGATCGCCGGTGAGGCCGATGATCCTGTCGTCGAAGGCAAGATAGGTCTTCAGCGCCTCCGGCGTATCGCGATCCGGATCGACGGTGATGAAAAGCGGGGTGATTTGCGCGCGCTCCTTGTCGGAGAGGTCGTTCAGCGCCGCGCTGAGCCGCCCAAGCGCCAGCGGACAAACGTCCGGACAGGTTGCAAAGCCGAAATAGACGATGGCGGCCCGGCCCTTCAGGTCTTCGTCGCGCATCAGCCGGCCGTCCTGGTCGATCAGCGCGAAATCGGCGCTGAATTGGTCGGAAAGCCGGATGACGCCTTTGGCAGGCGGTGCGGCGCCGCCCGGCGCGTCGCCGCAGGCGGCGCAAGCCGTCGCGATCGCAGCGATAATGATCGAACGAAGATCGGCGGGCAGGCGCATGATCCGCTCCGTTGGCTTTTCCGATGGGCCGGGCTCGATTATCCCTCGACGCGGCGAAGGTCCAGCGCAAAGGGCCGGGCGCCAAAGATCGCGAGCGTCCAGCGCATGAAGAGACTCGAAGTCGCCGATATCGCCGCGCAGGCGCTCCGCGGGCCGGTGCGCCTGAGAACGCTGACGACGCTGCGCTGGCTGGCTGTCGGCGGACAGCTTGCGGCGGTGCTGATCGTGCATTTCGCGCTCGGCTTTCCGGTGCCGCTCGGCCTCTGCCTAGCCGCAACCGCCGCCAGCGCGTGGCTCAACATCTTCACGATGTTGCGTTTTTCCGCACAACGCTACCTGACGGACCGGGAAGCCGCCGCCTATATTTCCTTTGATATCGTGCAGCTGTGCGTGTTGCTGTTTCTCACCGGCGGACTGCAAAATCCCTTCGCCGTGCTGATCCTCGCGCCGGTGACGATTGCGGCGAGCGTGCTTCCCCCCCGTCTCACGGTTCTGGTCGGATCGCTCGCGATCGCCGGCGTCAGCGCGCTTGCCGCCTATCATTTGCCGCTGCCGTGGCGCGGCGGCGAGACGCTCGCCTTCCCGCCAGTGCTGAATATCGGCGTTTGGGTTGCGCTGTCCTTCGCGGTCGCGTTTTTTGCCGCCTACGCGCACCGGAT
>JBGSNB010000384.1:0-4622 GCA_041739835.1 Parvularculaceae bacterium
CCCAGGCGGAGGACGCATCGGCGCCGAGCGGCCGCGCGGTGATGACGGTGACCGGGCGGGGGCCGAGTTTCAGCGCGGTGTAAAGCCCCGCGACGCCGGCGCCGATGATGAGGATTTCAGACATCAATCAAACCCCGCTCATCCCGGCGAAAGCCGGGATCCAGCCCATTGCGAAAGTCTGGATCCCGGCTTTCGCCGGGATGAGCGGTGAAAATGGCGCCATTACCCCCTTGCCTCGACCGCCAGAACGTGCGGCGCCCTTGCCTGCGTGTACATCGACTGGCGGGTCAGCGGCAGCGCGATCATGCGCTCGATCGCCCGCCGCGCGCGGTCGGCGATTTCGGGATCGACCAGCACTTCAAATTGCATCGTCTCCAGCGAGCGCAGGATTTTCGGCAGCGTGATGCGCTTCATATGCGGGCAGAGATTGCAGGGGCGCACGAAGTTCACGTTCGGATTTTCGAGCGCGACATTGTCCGACATCGAGCATTCGGTGATGAGGACGACCTTGTCCGGCTGATGGCGCTTGACGAAATTCGACATGCCGCTGGTCGAGCCGGCGAAATCGGCTTCGGCGAGGACGTCGGGCGGGCATTCGGGGTGCGCGAGCACGATGACGCCCGGATTGGCCTCGCGCATTTCGCGGATGTCGTCCGCGGTGAAACGCTCATGCACCTCGCACGATCCCGCCCAGGTGACGATCTTCACGTCCGTCATCGCCGCGACGTTTTTCGCCAGATACTGGTCGGGGATAAGAATGACGACCTCCGACTTCCACTCCTTCGCGGCCCATTCGACGATCTCGACCGCGTTCGACGAGGTGCAGCAGATGTCGGTCTCGGCTTTGACGTCGGCCGATGTGTTCACATAGGTCACGACGGGCGCGCCCGGATATTTCTGTTTCAACAGGCGCACGTCCTCACCGGTGAGCGACGAGGCGAGCGAACAGCCCGCCTCCAGGTCGGGGATCAGCACGGTTTTTTCCGGGCAGAGTATCTTTGAAGTTTCCGCCATGAAATGAACGCCCGCCTGCACGATCACTTGCGCGTCCGTCGCTTGCGCCATCTTGGCGAGTTGCAGGCTGTCGCCCGCGAAATCGCCGACGCCGAAATAGATTTCGGGCGTCATGTAATTATGCGCGAGGATGACGGCGTTCTTCTTTTTCTTGAGGTCGTTGATCGCCGCGATATAGGGCGCATGCAGCCGCCATTCCGCCGGCGCGATCAGTTTCGCGACCTTCGCGTAAAGATGGTCGGTCTTCGCCGCGACCGCGTCGGTGAAAGGCAGCAGGTCGGTTTTCGCCGTCCGCATCCGCGGAAATTCAAGCACCGTCATCGTCGTCTCCCGGATCGAGCGATTATGCTCAGGTAGAGCATATATAGGCGGTAAAAAATCGCCCGCAATGGGCGAAGGGCGGAGCATCGCGCCGGGCGCCGCCAAGGTCAACCGGCCGGGCGGCCTTGGCACGGAGGTCGGCCGCCTCTAGCTATGCGGCGGATCTGGAGAGGAGACCGGGCGGCCGCCGCCCGACCGCATGGAAATCGCCGTTCTCTTGACGCTGTTCCTGACCAACGGGCTGTTCGCCATGTCGGAACTGGCGCTGGTCTCATCGAAGCCCGCACGCCTGAAGGCGCGGGCGGAGGCGGGGAACAAGGGCGCCGCAATGGCGCTGAAGTTGCTGGAGGACCCCTCGCGGCTGCTGTCGAGCGTGCAGATCGGCATCACCCTTGTCGGGGTCTTCGCCGGGGCTTACGGCGCGGCGGCGTTTTCGGGCGATCTCGCCCCGATCCTCGCGACGGCGTTTCCGGACTTCGCGGCGCGCGCCGACGAGGCCGCCTTCGCGATTGTCGTCATCCTCATCACCTATCTGTCGCTGGTGATCGGCGAGCTGGTGCCAAAGCGCCTGGCGCTTGCGGCGCCGGAGCTGATCGCCTCCTTCGCCGCGCGGCCGATGCGGGTGATCGCGTTCGTTGCGCATCCGGCGGTGTCGCTGCTGCGCCTGTCGACCGAAGGCGTCATCGCCGCGCTCGGCCTCTCGCGCGTGAAACCCGAGACGGTGTCGGAAGAAGAAATCCTGCACCTCGTCGCCGAAGGCGCCACATCCGGCGCCATCGGCGCGGAGGAGAGGGAGATGATCGAAGGCGTGCTCGATCTTCCCGACCGCAATATCCGTTCGATCATGACGCCGCGCACCGAGGTCGTGTGGATCGACGCCGCCGCGCCGCTCGATGAGTCGCTCGGCGAGATCGCCGTCAGCGGCCATTCGAGGTTCCCGGTCGTTCGCGCCGACGCCGACGAGATCATCGGGATTGTTCAGACCAAGGATCTTCTCGCGCGCCTTGCGACAACCGGGTCGGTCGATATCGAGATGTCATTGCGCAAGCCGGTGTTCGTGCCGGAGACGCAGTCGGTCGCGACCTTGCTCGACGCGCTGGCGCATTCGGAAGTCAGGATGGCGGTCGTCGTCGACGAGCACGGAGATTTCGCGGGCATCGTCACCGCCGCCGACATGCTCGGGGCGATCGCCGGCGCCAAGGCGTTCTCGCCGGCCGACCGCATCGCGCCCGGCGTCCAGCGCGCCGACGGCTCCTGGCTCATCGACGGCATGACCCCGGTCGAGGATTTCGAGCGCCTGATCGGCGTGCGCGGGCTTGTCGACGCGCAGAATTATTCGACCCTCGCCGGCCTCATCGTGCAGACGCTGCAGCGCATCGCCGAGGTCGGCGATATCATCGAGATCGGCGATCTGAAATTCGAGGTCGCCGACATGGACGGCCGCCGCATCGACAAGGTGATCGTCTCGTCGGCGGACGCCGATGCCTGGAAGTCCGCCGTCATCTGACCAGCTCGAAAAACCCTCATCGATCATGGTTAATTTCATTCCGTAAGTATTGACTTACGCTTTTTTCCGCCCTATAGGTAAGCGATGACTTACGGTGAGAAGATATCAGCCCTTGGCCCGCCGACGCGCCGCGCGATTTTTGAACGGCTGGCGGCGGCCCCGTCATCCGTCGGCAAACTGGCGGCGACGATGCCGGTGTCGCGTCCGGCGGTGTCGCAGCATCTGAAGGCCCTGAAGGATGCGGGATTGGTGACGGAACAGCGACGCGGCGCGGCGCGCATCTACAGCGTCGATCCCAAAAGCGTCGCCGAGCTTCGGGACTATTTCGACCGCTTCTGGGATGTCGCGCTCGACGCCTATCGGCGTTCGCTTGAAGGAGGGGACGCATGAAGGAATATCGAAAAATCACGCCGGTTGAGAAAACCCTGTCGCTGAAAGCAGGCCCCGCGCGCGCCTTTGCGCATTTCACCGACAACATCGCGCATTGGTGGCCGCTCGCCACCCACTCGCTGTCGCAGGGCGCGGCGCGCAGCGTCGTCTTCGAGGCCAAGACCGGCGGTCGGATCTATGAGATCGACGCCGCAGGCCGCGAGCGCGACTGGGGACGGGTCAGGGCCTGCGACGCGCCGCATCGTCTCGTCTTTTCCTGGGTGCTCGAAAAACCCGCGGAGGCGACGGAGGTCGAGGTGACCTTCGTCGATGACGGCAAAGGCGGCACGGATTTCACGCTGATCCATCGCGGCTGGCTCGAGACCAAGTCGGGCGCCCAACGGCGCGACATGTATGACGGCGGCTGGGCAGGCGTCATTGAGGCTTATCGCGCGCGCCTTGCTGCGGCGCAGGCGGCGAAACCGTGACGCCGTCAGTCCTTGATATCGCGCGTCTCGCCGGGGTCGGTGAACACATCGCCGCTGAATTCGGCGCGCGCGGTGTCGCCTTTGCCAAGCCAACGCGCCGGAACATGGACGCCGATCGTCTGCGTCGCGCGAATATGGCTGTCGAGAACCTCGCGGCCGGCGTCCTCCAGAAACCACCAAAAGGGCGGGAAGGCGGCGTTGTGGGGCTTTGCCGCGAAATGCGCGCGGTGGCGCTCGAAATTCTCCGGGACGGCGCCGGCGTCGCCGAAATGGATGACCGTGGTCTCGTCGTCGAGGGTGACGCGCCAGGAATAATTCTGGATGTCTTGCATATCCCCCGAATGCGGCAGCGCGACCACGTCGATCGCCAGCGCGCCGACCGAAACGCTTTGCGTCGCATCGGCGGGCGCGAGGTCGAAGGCGCGGACGCGCTCGAGAATCGGATCGTCTTTTGCGACGCCCGCCGCGATCAGCGCGCGCCTCGCCTGTGCCGGCGCGTAAAGGACGACCGACGGCTGTGCGCGCAGGAAGGCGATCATCGGCGCCGGCGAGAAATGGTCGCCATGAACGTGACTGACGAACGCCGCGTCGATGCCGTCAAAGGGCGCCTTTCCGGTCATCAGCGCGTCATGGATCGTCGCTGGAACGAGCAGATATTCGCCATGGCTGTCGGCGTAGAACGCGTCGAAGACGATTTTCGTCTCGCCGCGCGCGACCATGACGCCTTCATTGCCGAGATAAGTCGCGCGCGCCGGACCGTGGGCCTGCGCGGCCGATGCGAGCGCGAAGCTCGCCAATGATGAGAGCAGCAAAGATCGCATGGCGGACGCCTCCGGTGCGGACGGCGACGGACGGTTTATGCCCGGCGCCGCGAAGGTCGGGGCGCAACAGCGGCCCCGAAGTCAGGAGACGCCTTCACTCGC
>JBGSNB010000387.1:0-2216 GCA_041739835.1 Parvularculaceae bacterium
CGCCGATGATGTTGCGCGCGACGATCGAAGCGGACGCCTGGCCGAGCGCGCAAGCCTTCGCCTCCATGCCGAAATCGGCGACGACGCCGTCCCTCATGACGAGATCGACGGCGACCTCGGACCCGCAGACGCGGCTCATCTTCGTCGCGCTGGCGTCCGGCGCCTTTAGCCGCCGCGCCGGCGGGATCGCCGCCGCGGCGTCGAGGATCTTCTCGCTATAGAGGTCGGAAAGCATCGCCGCCTTCTACCGCCCGGCTCAGGCGAGATCAAACAGCAGGAATTCCGTCTCCGGCGCCAGCGCCTTGACGGCGATGGCGCGCTCCTCCGAAATCTTCGCGCCGTCGCCCGCCTGCATGACGGCGCCGCCGATTTCAAGGCCGCCTCTCGCAAGCTGCAGCCAGCCGAACCGTCCCGCGTCGAAGCGATGTTCGGCGATCGCGCCTTCGTTGAGGATGCTCGCATAAACGTCCGTAGATTGATTGATCTTGATCGATCCGTCGCGCCCGTCGCCCGACGCGACGAGCGCAAGCGCGCCGCAGCGCGCGTCGCCGAACGCCTTTTGCTCATAGCGCGGCCGGTGACCCGCCGCATCCGGCAGCAGCCAGATCTGCAGCAAATGGATGGGCTCCGTCTTCGACGCGTTGTATTCGCTGTGCGTGACGCCGGCGCCCGCGCACATATATTGCACTTCGCCGGGGCGGATGACGCCCCCGCCGCCGGTTGAATCCTTGTGCTCGAGCGCGCCCTCCAGCACATAGGTCACAATCTCCATGTCGCGATGCGAATGCGGCGGGAAGCCCGCGCCCGGCGCAACGGTGTCTTCATTGATGACGCGCAGCGCGCGAAAGCCCATGTGGTCGGGGTGGTGATAATTCGCGAAGGAGAATGAATGTCGCGCCTCGAGCCAGCCATGATGGGCGTGGCCGCGGTCGATCGCTTTCCTTATGAGGATCATGAAGGGCCTCCTTTTCGGGGGAATTGCGTCGACGCGGATATGGGCGCGCCGCCTGAAATATCCAGCGCCGCCGCGATCACGCCCGCGCGAGCGAGTTTTTCGCGCGCCGGCGGCGCGATCATCCGGACAAGGCGGATGCTCCCCGCCCCGATCCCCCATTTGACTCCAGGCGCCATGCGGATCGTCGCCTTTTCGTCCGCATTTGCCGGATTCAGGCGACCGGCGAAAAATGCGCGCCGCAGGGGAAATCCGGTCTCGAATCGGCGTGTCATGTTGCGCGCGGCTCCTCATCTGGCGGCGCCGCCATCATAAACCCTCCGCAAGGGTGTAGGACGGATTTTTGTTGGCGAGCAAAATCAGCCGGATAGACGATTAACGCGTTTTTCGGGCGCGCGCCGGCCGCGTCGTGCGCCCGAAAAGAATCACGCGATACTGCGCCCCTAGAAATTTCCAAGAAGGTGTTTCATGTCCATCGCGCTTGTCGGCTCCAAGGCCAATCCGTCGAAATTCGATTGCTATGGCGACCTCGCCGAGGACGAACCCTATTTCGTCATTCGCGCCGACGATCCCCTCTCGGATTCGCTGATCGAGTTGCACGCCTATATCGGCGCCGGGCAGGCGGGCGCCGCGCACAACAAGCTCGCCGAGATCATGGCGCTGACCTCGGCGCGCGCGCCGCGCCCCTCCGATTCGCCGAAATACCGCGAGACTTTCGCGATCAGCCAGGCGATGGAAGCGTGGCGGTCGGGAAAGCTGGCGCGCAAGGCGGGATAGGAGCGCGCCCTGTTCCGCCGGACGCGCGCGCTTCAGCGCGCGATCGCGTAGCAGGAATGATCTTCGTCGATCGAGCCCTTGCCGCCCGATGCGGCGCGAATTGCGGCGGGGCCCTCGCGCTTTCGATCAAGCGCGCGCTTTTCATTGCGCATCACGCGATTGCCGGAATGCGGGACGGTCGTCACGACATTCACGCTCTGTTAGGCGTCACAGGCGAACATGAATTCGAATCGGGAAACAAGCGGCGGGAGGGAGCCTTATGCGGGTCGCGCGTCTTTCAGCGGCGGTTATCATCGCCGTCCCCTTCGTCCTTGCCGGCGGCTGCGGCGAGCGGGGCGCGTCGGGAACGATAGCGGACGCGCGCGCCCACGCGGAGCCCTGCCGCACAATGCCCGTCAGGAGCATGAACGAAACCGACTACACCTGCGCGCTCGGCGCCGAACTCGCCGCGATCGCCAAAACGCTGGCGACGGTCGAAGACACCAGA
>JBGSNB010000407.1:0-2437 GCA_041739835.1 Parvularculaceae bacterium
GCTGAGATTGAGCCCGCCGAGAAAGATCGGGACGCTCGCCCTGACGCCGTAGGCGAATTGTTCGTCATCGACGACAAAGGTCGACGGCTCTTCCGCATACTGATAGCTTGCGGTGAGCGCGATCGTCGGCGCGAAGGCGCCTTTGGCGGCGGCGACATTCCGGCGCGACGCTTCTTCCGCCATCCTCGCGCGGACGACCGCCGGCGATCCTTGCGCGGCGATCGCCAGCGCGTCTTCGAGCGACGCCGGCGCCGGCGGCAGATCCGGATTTTCTTCGAGCGACAGCGGCGCCTGCCCGATGATCTCTGAAAAGACGGCGCGTGATACGGCGAGCCGCGCCTGAGCGGTCGTCAGCTGCGCCCGCGATTGGGCAAGACGCGCCTCGGCCTGCGCGACGTCGGTCTTTGTCACTTCGCCGACCTCGAAGCGCAGTTCCGCCTCGCGCTTCTGGCGCAGCAGGACGTCGACATTGTTGGTTGTCGCCTGATAAACCGCCATGTCGCGCACGACGTCGAAATAGGACTGCGCCGCGCGCTGCAGGACGTCCTGCTCGACCAGAGCGAGCTGCGCGTCGCCCGCCTTGACGCGCGCCTTCGCTGCTCTGATGGCGTTGAAATTCCGAAGGCCGGTGAAAATCGGCTGTTCGGCGACCACTTGCGCAGCCTTTGTCTCAAGGTCAAAGGAGCGGCTGGTGACGCCGGCGCCGCCGAACGCGGCGTTGTTGATGGTCTGATCGATATCGTTCCTGGTGTAGGCGGCGCTCGCCTGCACTTGCGGAAGCGCGTTCGCCAGCGCCTGCGCTCTCAGCTCGCGCGTCGCCTGCTGGCGCGCGCGTTCGGCGGCGATGCTGGGGTTCGTCTGATACGCGATTGACAGCGCCTCTTCGAGCGTTTGCGCGACGGCGAGGGCCGGCGCGAGCGCTGCGAAAAATGCTGGAATGACGAACCTTCCTATACGCATGACCGTGCCTTTCGACGCGCGCCGCGCTGGACCCGACGTCGCGCGCGCGCCGGGCCTAAAAGACAAAGGCTTTCGGGCGCTCAAAGCCTGTCATCACGGTTTTCGCGGCGGCGTCGAATATCTCGCGCTGCGCGACGGATGCGCCTGACCGGCGCCAGACGACGCCCTTCGCGGCGACGCCATTGCGCCAAATGGCGCCAAGGCGACCGCCGTCCTTCAATTGCTTCAGGAGGACAGTCGGTTCCGTTTCGATGACGCCGCCGACGAGAATGACATCGAAGGGTCCCTGCTTGGGCGCGCCATCCGCCGGCGCGCCGGCAATGACCGCGGCGTTGACGACGCCGGTCGCGCTCCAGACTTCCTGCGCTTTTGCGGCGAGCCCTTCGTCGTCCTCGATCGCCACAACCATTTCGCAAAGTTGCGAGAGGATGGCGGCGGAATAGCCGGAACCGCAGCCGACATCGAGGACGAGGTCGCCGGCGCCGATGTCGAGCGCCGCCAGCAGTTTCGACAAATCGCGCGCGGTCAGCAGCGACCGGCGCGATGCATAGGGGACTTCGCGGTCGACATAGGCCTGCGCGCGCCATTCCGCCGGCAAGTAAAGTTCGCGCGCGATGGACTCGAACGCGCGCTGGAGCCGCGGATCGGTCACATCATTGGGGCGCACCTGGCTGTCGACCATGTGCTGTCTGGCTTTCTCGAAATCCATCCGAGTCTATTCGCGATCTGCCGTTAGAGAGGGACCGGAATTAGCCCGCGCCGGGCCGATCCGCAACCGCCCGCCGATACCTTTTGACCGCCGCGCGGGAGCGGGCTAAGAGGTCGCCTCCCGAAAGGGGCGTCGATGAGGCCACGTGGCGGAGTGGTGACGCAGCGGCCTGCAAAGCCGTGCACGCCGGTTCGATTCCGGCCGTGGCCTCCAGCCCTCCCTTTGCGTCCTTTCGGTGATGTTTCGCAATTGCGGCGCGGATCGACCGGTGGCATGCTCCTGCCCGATTCACGATGTTGCCAAAGGGAGGTTTCATGACATCCAAGGTCATTCTGGCGTGCGGCGCCGCGCTGCTCGCCTTGTCGACGCCGGCTTTCGCCAAGAAAAAAGGCACCGACGAAGGCGTCGACAATGAGCGCGGCTCGACCAAGAACGCCGAGCTGCCGATTTGCGACAAGAGCCTTGGATCTGTCGCGATCGTCGATGGCGAAGGGCAAGGGTGGACCTATTACAATCTCGGCGCGCCGTCGGTGCTGCTCAAGGCTTTCGTCAGCAAGTCGAAATGCTTCAAGCTGGTCGATCGCGGCGCCGGCATGTCGGCGCTTGAACGCGAGCGCGCCCTCGCCGGCGGCGGGCAACTCCAGAAGGGATCGAACATGGGCGGCGGCCAGGTGAAGGCGGCTGACTATGTCCTCGTCGCCGACATCGCCAATACCGACTCCAATGCCGGCGGCAGCGCGGTCGGCGGCGTCGCCGGCGCCGTCATCG
>JBGSNB010000502.1:0-3880 GCA_041739835.1 Parvularculaceae bacterium
GCGGAGCCGGCCTTCGACGCCTCGGCGGCGATCGCCGGCGTCTACAAGGCGGACCCCAAGCACGCTTACATCACCTATAGCTATGACCATCAGGGATATTCGAAACCGTGGCTGCGCTGGCGGTCATGGTCGGCGGATCTCGCCTGGAATCCTGACGCGCCGGACCAGTCTTCGATCGCCGTCGTCATCGATGCGGCCTCCGCGGATTCCGGCGTCGAAGAATTCGACACGCATCTGAAGTCGGCGGATTTCTTCGATGTCGCCAATCATACTCAGATCACCTTCAACAGCACGTCAGCCTCTCTCTCAGGCGGCGCGAAGGGCACGGTGACCGGCGATCTGACGATCAAGGGCGTGACCAAGCCGGTGACGCTCGACGTGACGATCAACCGCGCCGCGAATGACGATTTCGCTGAGGCCTACAAGCTCGGCTTTTCGGCGAAGGGCGTCGTCAAGCGCTCGGATTTCGGCGTCGACAAATATACGCCCTTTGTCGGCGATGACGTCACCGTCGTCATCGAGACGGAGTTCGTGATGCCGCGCGAGGCGGCGCCCGCTCAATGACGGCGGCAGCGCAGGATCGCTACACCAGCGTCGCGATCGCCCTGCACTGGCTGATCGCTTTCATGGTGGTCGGCCAGATCGCCGGCGGGCTTTTCATGTCCAATCTCGACGACGATCAGGTCAAGCTGAAATTCGAACTTTATCAGTGGCACAAATCCTTCGGCGTCTCCGTGCTGCTGCTGACGCTTGTCCGTCTCGGCTGGCGCCTGACGCACAAGGCGCCGGCGCTTCCCGCCGCGATGCCGGCCTGGGAGAGGCTTGCGGCGCGCGGGGCGCATGTCGGATTCTATGTGCTCCTGGTCGCGATCCCGCTGGCGGGTTGGGCGCTCGTTTCTTCTTCGCCCTATGCGGACAGCGTGCAGACTTATCTCTTCGGGGTCATCCACTGGCCGCACTTGCCATTCTTTACGGGCGTTGAGGACCGCGAAGCTGTCTCCGACGGGTTCGCCGAGATCCATGAATATCTGGCGTTCGCTATGATCGGGCTCATCGGCCTTCATGTTGCGGCGGCGCTGAAGCATCACTTCATCAACAAGGACAGCGTGTTGGCGCATATGCTTCCGATCGCGAGGCGCAAGGGATGAAGTCGCAGATGTTGGCTGCGCTGGCGGCGGCGATTTCCCTGGCGGGCTGCGGCGCAAAATCCGTCGAGGCGGCCGAAGCTGCGTCTCCGGGCGGCTGGATTGTCGACAAGGCGAACAGCCGGCTTGAATTCTCGGGCGCACAGACCGGCGACGCGTTCACTGGCGCCTTTGGCGCGTTCGATGCCGCCATCGTCCTCGATCCGGCGGATCTGTCGGCCGCCAGCATCAAGGTCGTCGTCGATATTTCATCGGCGAAGACCGGCGACCGCCAGCGCGACGCCGCCCTGCCGACGGCCGACTGGTTTTCAGCGAAAGCGTTTCCAAAGGCGACATTCGCGGCCTCGGAAATCGTCGCGGTCGGCGACGGCGCCTATGAAGCGCGCGGCAAGCTGACGATCCGGGAGGCGACACGCGATCTTGCCTTGCCGTTCACCCTCGCGATCGACGGCGACAAGGCGGTTGCGGACGGCGCCGCGACGCTCGTTCGCACCGATTTCGGGGTCGGACAGGGCGAATTCGCCACCGGCCAATGGGTCGGCCTCGACGTCAAAGTGTCCTTCCATATCGAGGCGAGCCGATAGGCCGGTGATTCGCTGCGATGGAACGGGTTCCGTCGCGGGCCGGTCGCCGCTAAATTACCTCAAATTTCCTTGAGGTTGCCGGATGGCGGGAAGGCCCGTCACGTCGGGGTTTGAGTCTGGAAGGATTGCTTGATGCGTTACTGGCTTGTTGTCGTTCTCGCCGGCCTTGCGGCAGCGCCCGCCGCCGCGCAGGCGCCGCGTGCGCCTCTCCCGGAAATGAAGGGCGAGGCGATCTCGCCGGAACCCCGCCGCCCGCCGGCCAGCCAGACCGACGTCAAGATGTCGTTCGCGCCGATCGTTGAACAGGCGGCGCCCGCCGTCGTCAACATTTATACGAGCCGCGTCGTCAACCGATCCACCGGCGATCCGTTTTTCGACCGGTTCTTCGGCGTCGGGCCGCAAAAGCAGAATTCCCTCGGCTCGGGCGTCATCGTCAGCCGCGACGGCGTCATCGTCACCAACAACCACGTCATCGAAGGCATGACCGAAATCAAGGTCGTCCTTTCCGACCGGCGCGAGTTCACAGCGAAGGTCCTGCAGACCGATCCGCAGACGGATATTGCGGTTCTTCGCGTCGACGCCGGCGAGCCGCTCCCGTTCCTTGAATTCGCCAATTCGGACGCCGCGGAAGTCGGCGATGTCGTGCTCGCGATCGGCAATCCTTTCGGCGTCGGCCAGACGGTGACGAGCGGGATCATTTCCGCGCTCGCGCGGACGGCGGTGTCGATCTCGGACTATCAGTTTTTCATCCAGACGGACGCGGCGATCAATCCCGGCAATTCCGGCGGCGCGCTCATCGACAGCGAAGGCAAGGTGCTTGGCATCAACACGGCGATCTATTCGCGCTCCGGCGGCTCGAACGGCATCGGCTTTGCCGTGCCGGCGCGCCTGGTGCAGCAGGTGATCACGACCGCGACCAAGGGCGTCGCGCTGCTCCGCCCCTGGGTCGGCGCCTCCACGGAAACCGTCACCGCCGATATCGCCAAGGCGCTGAAGCTCGATCGGCCGATCGGCGCGATCGTTGGAGACCTTCACCCGGCGGGGCCGCTCACCAAAGCGGGACTGCAGCAGGGCGACGTCATCGTCGCGATCGGCGGCCAGCCGGTGTTCGACTCTGAGACGCTTCGCTACCGCGTCGGCGTGCAAAACCCCGGAGACCGCGCGAAGCTCGACTTTATCCGGTCGGGCGAGCGCCGAACGGCGGAGATAATTTTCGCGCTGGCCCCCGAAACCCCGCCGCGCGACGAGCGCACGCTCGCCGGCAATCATCCGCTGAACGGCGTCACCATCGCCAATCTCTCGCCGCGCTTCAATGAAGAGCTGGGGCTCAATGCGCTGCTGACCGGCGTCGTCGTCACCGAGGTCGCGCAGGGGAGCTATGCCTGGCGCTCTCGCCTGCGGCGCGGCTTTCGCGTTGTTTCCGTCAACGGCGTCAAGGTCTCGACCGCCGCCGAGCTGCAACGCGAGATCACGAAACCGCTCTCGACCTGGAGCATCGACGTCGATCGCGGCGACCGCATCGTCACCTGGCGGGTCGGGCGGTAGATCATCCGATGGCGGATCTCTTTGCGGCTGCGGGTTTCGAAAAGGAAGCGCCGCGGCCGCTGGCGGATCGACTGCGCCCGCAAACGCTGGACGATGTCGTCGGGCAGGATCACCTGCTCGCGAAAGGCGCGCCGTTGCGGCGGATGGTCGATCAGGGACGGCTGTCGTCGCTGATCCTCTGGGGGCCGCCCGGCGTCGGCAAGACGACGATTGCGCGGCTCCTCGCGGCGGAATCGACCCTCGCCTTCGAGCAGATCTCCGCCGTGTTTTCGGGCGTCGCCGACCTTCGCAAGGTGTTCGACAAGGCGGCCGAACGCCGGCGCATGGGGAAGGGAACGCTGCTCTTCGTCGATGAAATTCACCGCTTCAATCGCGCGCAGCAGGACGGTTTCCTCCCGCACCTCGAATCGGGCCTCATCACGCTGGTCGGCGCGACGACGGAAAACCCCTCTTTCGAACTGAATCCGGCGCTGCTCTCGCGCGCACAGGTGTTCACGCTCAACCGACTTGACGCCGACGCGATCGAGCTGTTGCTCCGGCGCGCCGAGGCGCATGAAGGGCGCGCGCTGCCGCTGACGGACGCGGCCAGAACCGCGCTGATCGGCA
>JBGSNB010000475.1:0-9376 GCA_041739835.1 Parvularculaceae bacterium
CGGCGAGGACATCGAGCGCGCCGTGCGGCGAGACGATGGCCGCGATTTTCTGGCCGCGGGCGAAGCGTTCCATGTCGGCGGCGTTCGGCGCGCGCACGGCCAGCACGAGATCGGCGCCCGAGATCGCATCCGCGAGCGTACCGGCGATTGTCGCGCCGGCTTCAGCGAATGCATGATCGTGAAAATTAGCCCCGTCGCCGGCGCCGCGCTCGATTGAAACGGCCGCGCCGAGCGCGGAGAATTTCTTCACGGTCTCCGGTGAAGCGGCGACCCGCGTTTCCCCGGCCCGCGTTTCTCGGAGGACGGCGATTTTCATGGCGACTCCTGTTGCGCCTCAGCGATGGGGCGAAGTCCTGAACGCCGCCGCGCAAGGCCTGCGCCGCGAGGGCGAAAGCGGCGCCGCCTCGAATGCGGCGCCCCGACGAAACATCAATGCGAGAAGAAAGTCCTGACGATCCACCAGACGAAGACATAGACCGCGACGAAGGATATGAAAGCGACAAGAATGCCGTTGGCGAGCACCAGCTGGGTGAAGAACATCGTCAGCGCCAGCGACGCCGGCACGCCGACTTCGCCCCCGGCCTTCATGATGCCTTTGTAGATCTTGCGGTGCTCTTCCGCGTCCTGTTCTTTTTGCCGAGCCTCGTCGACCGTCGCCATGGCCATGATTTCTCCACGCTATTCGGCGCTTTTTCTGGCCGAATTCATGGGCATGGGCAAGGGGCGGCGGCCTAATTCCCGACCCTGACCGGCCAGCAGGTCAGAAGCGTCCGCAACGCAGACACAAAGGCGATCGGCTGCTCCATCATCAAATGGTGGTGGACGGCCGGCATGACGACGAAAGGCGAGCGGCCCTTGGTCTGTCCTTTCAGGTGCTCGAACCCTTCGCCGGCCGCGAAGGCCGAGGCCTCGCCGTACAGAAAGGCGAGCGGGCAACGGGCGGCGAGAAACAGGTCGCGCTCATAATGGATCTCGAAATTTCGCCCGTGGCCGGGGTCGAATTTCCAGGTCCAGCCCTGGCCGCCTTCGGGGCGCGGCGCCTTTTGCAGACCCTCCCGGGCGATGTAATCGACGAGGTAATGCTCCGTGGACGGTTGATTTGGCAGGAACCGGAAGCGCGAGATCGGCTCCTCGATGGTCGCATAGACGCGATTCGCCTTGACCGGATTTTTCGGGTCCGGTTTCTTCAGGATCGTATAGCCTTCGTCGGGATCAAGCTTGCCGATCGGGCTGTCGATCACGACCGCGCCAAGCAGGCGTTCGCCGCGGCGTTCGACGGCGGCGAGCGTCACCCATCCGCCGAAGGAGTGACCGACGACGATCGGACGACCGCCCTCGCCCGCGCCCGATCCGTCGATGACGGCGAAGAGATCGTTGACGGAAAAATCCAGCGAATAACTCGGCCGCCAATCGCTGTCGCCCATGCCGGCCATGTCGAAGGCGACGACGCGATAATGATCGGTGAAAAACGACGCGAAAGGCCGCCACCAGTTCCGGTGCGCACGGCCGCCATGCACGAAGACGAGGCCGCGCCGCCCGCGCTCGCCCCAAGCGGAGTATTTTATTTTCGCGCCGGCGACTTCGACCGCGCCTTCCTCCGACGGCGCGTTGATCGCGCGCGAGAACCAGTCGGGCGCCGGCGGCCTTGCGCCGCCGAAATGCTCGATTGGGCGAATGTGGTCGGACTTTGCGTCGCTCATCAGTCGTTCATACCGGTCTTGTTCATGGTGAACATAGTCTTAATTCCGATGCCGCATCTGCCCCGGAATGAAACATTTTAACGCGATGTTTAGCCCGCCGCGCTAGTCATCGCACTCTCTATTTTCAGTTGGGGCGCAAGGGACGAATATCCATGACCGCGAAAACAATTCTCATTGTTGACGACGATCCGACGCAGCGCCGCTTGATGCGCGCGGTCTGCGAAAAGGCCGGCTACCCGGTCGTGCAGGCGGAATCGGGCGAAGGCGCGATCTCATTGCTGCAGGGCGATCAGGGCCAGGACGTCAGCCTCATCATGCTGGATTTGCGCATGCCGGGTCTTGGCGGCATGGAGACCTTGAAGCGCGTCAAATCGTTCCGCGACGACCTCCCCGTCATCGTGCTGACCGCGCAGGGCGGCATCGACACCGTCGTCGAGGCGATGCAGAGCGGCGCCGCCGACTTTTTCGTGAAGCCGGCGAGCCCGGAACGCGTCATCGTCTCGATCAACAATGCGCTAAACCTGACGACGCTGAAAGGCGAAGTCTCGCGGCTGAAACGCAAGCGCGACGGCGCGATGGGGTTCAAGGACCTCATCGGCCACAGCGCGGCGCTGAAAAACGTCCTGCGCATCGGCGAGCGCGCGGCGGCGTCGAACATTCCGATTCTGATCACCGGCGAATCGGGCGTCGGCAAGGAAATGATCGCGCGCGCCATCCAGGGATCGTCCGAACGGTCGGGCCGTCCCTTCATCACAGTCAATTGCGGCGCCATTCCGGAAAACCTCGTCGAGAGCATTCTCTTCGGCCATGAAAAGGGATCCTTCACCGGCGCCCACCAGAAGCATATCGGCAAGTTCCAGGAAGCCGACGGCGGCACGATCTTCCTTGACGAAGTCGGCGAGCTGCCCGCCGACATGCAGGTCAAGCTTCTCCGCGTGCTGCAGGATGGCGATGTCGATCCCGTCGGCTCCAAACGCCCGGTCAAAGTCGATGTCCGCGTCATTTCGGCAACCAACCGCGATCTCGCCGAAGAGGTCAAAACCGGCCGGTTCCGCGAAGATCTTTATTATCGCCTCAACGTCTTCCCCGTGCACATCCCGCCGCTGCGCGACCGCAAGGAGGACATTCCCGCCCTCGTCGATCATTTCATCCAGCGTTATAACGCCGAGGAGCGCCGCGACGTTCGCGGCGTACAGCACGAGGTCCTCGAAGTGCTGATGCGCCAGCCCTGGCCCGGCAATGTCCGCCAGCTTGAAAACACGATTTTCCGCGCCGTTGTGCTCGCCGAAAACCCATATCTCTCGGCCCGCGATTTTCCGCTGCTTTCGGCCGAATTCGAGGCCGCCGGGGTCGATATGGGCCCGCCCGTGCTCGACGACGCCCCCGAGGAATTCGAAGCCGCGCCGTTGGCGGCGCCGGCGGCGCGCCCCCTCGCCGGCAATTCGTCGACCGCGTTCGAGAATGTCGATGTCTTTGACCGCGACGGCCATCTGCGCACGCTCGAAGCGATCGAACGCGACCTCATCAAGCTGGCGATCGACACCTATGACGGTCGCATGTCGGAGGTCGCGCGTCGCCTTGGCATGGGCCGCTCGACGCTTTATCGCAAGCTTCGCGATCACGGGCTTGAAGTGAAGCGGGCGGGGTAGCGCTCGCGCGCGCCTTACTCGCCGAGCGCCGACAGATAGAGGTCAAGCAGCGCTTCTTCTTCCTCGCGCTTCGCCTTGTCCATCTTCCGCAGGCGGATGACCTTGCGCAGCGTCTTGGTGTCGTAGCCCTCGCCCTTCGCCTCGGCGAAGACTTCCTTGATGTTGCCGGCGATCGTCGTCTTTTCCTCTTCGAGACGCTCCACCCGCTCAAGGAAAGACCGCAGCCGCTCCGCCGCGACGGTCGTTGACCCCGGCGCCGCCGCGCCCGCCGAAATATTCGCCGCTCCGTCCGCCATGACGCACTCCAGATGACTTTTGCCGAGCGAGCTAAGCCTGCGTCGCCGATCCGCCCAAGGCGAATTCATCCACATGGGGAAACCGGGGAAAAGCGCCTGAATCGCCGGCGATTTTCCCAGAGGGTCCCGCCGCAGCGCCGCTCGGCGGGGCGACGATCGTCGCAGAATCAGCCGACCTTGCGAACATCGGCTTGCCAGACCTCCGCCTTTGGCCCCATAAATTCCCCAATCTTCAAAAAATTAAATCTGGAGCGACTTCGATGACCTCACCTCGCGACGACTTCAGGCGATTGTTCATGGCCGCATCAATCGGCGCGATCGCGCTCGCAAGCAGCGTCGCCGCGGCGCAGCCCGTGCCGATCATTCAGCCCGGCGCCCCTGGAAAGGCGGCCAAAGAACTGACCGCCGAAGACGCCGCCAAAGTGACCGACACGCGCTACTCGCCGGATGACGTCAGCTTCATGCAGGACATGATTCCGCATCATTATCAGGCTGTCGAAATGGCGGCGCTGGTCGCGGCGCGCACCAATCGAAAGGAAATCGTCGACGCCGCGGGTCGCATCGACGCTTCGCAGACGGACGAAATCGAATTCATGCAGCAATGGTTGCGCGACAGGGACGAGGCGGCGCCGGATCCGACAAAAGGCCACCACAAGATGCACACCTCGCACAAGATGGCGGGCATGGCGACGCCGAAACAGATGACGGCGCTCGGGCGGGCGAAGGCCGCCGAATTCGATCGCCAGTTTCTGGAGCTGATGATCGCCCATCACAAGGGCGCCGTAAAAATGGTCGAACGCCTGCTCGAACAACCAGGTTCCGCCTATGACCCGGTGCTGTTCGAATTCCTCAATGACGTGACCAATGACCAGAACGCCGAGATCGAGCGCATGAACGCGGTGCTGGTCGGCCTGTCGGCTGATCCCCGCGCCGGCTTGAAGCCGGGATTTGACGATGCGGGCTCGGCGATCAGGAATTTGACGCTGGTCGCCTCCTTGCCCAAGCCGGTGGGCTTTTTCGATCCGAGAAATCCCTCCGAAGCGCCGCCGCCGAAGCCCAAGAAGGAGAAGGACGCCAAAGACGAGGCAAAGCCGGCCGAAAACGCAGAGCCGACCAAGGACGCCGACGGTCGCGACGACGGCCAAAGCAATGACGATACGGAGTGGAGCGAACGCTCGTCGCTGCTGAGCTTCGCGAACACCGACATGGCGTTTGCGGGCGATCACCTCGTCGTCGGCAATTACCACGGTTTCAACATCTACGCGCTTGATGGCGACGGCGCGCCAAAACTCACCAGTTCAGTGGTGTGCCCGGGCGGGCAAGGCGATGTCTCGATTGTCGGCGACCTTCTCATCATGTCGGTCGAGCAGACGCGCGGCCGGATCGACTGCGGCCTTGAGGGCGTCAGCGAAGATGTCAGCGCGGAACGATTCCGCGGCCTGCGCATTTTCGACATCAGCGATATCGCGCGCCCGGTTCAGGTCGGCCAAGTGCAGACCTGCCGTGGCTCGCACACCCATTCCGTGGTGTCAGGTCCCGGCGAAGACGGCAAGATCATCGTCTACAATTCAGGCACCGCGCGCGTCCGGGACAAGGACGAACTGAAGGGGTGTATCGGCGACATGCCCGGCGACGACCGCACCGCCCTCTTCCGCATCGACGTCATCGAGATACCCGTCGATGATCCCTCAAAAGCGCGGATCATCGATAGCCCCGCGGTTTTCGCCGATCCGGAAACCGGCAGGCTCGCCGGCCTGTGGCAGGGCGGCGATCATGGCGACGAAACGCAGGAGACCAGCCAGACCAATCAGTGTCACGACATCACGGTATTTCCGGACAGGAAGATCGCCGCAGGCGCCTGCTCCGGCAATGGGATCATTTTCGATATCGCGGATCCCCGCAAGCCGAAGCGTATCGACGATGTGACCGACAAGGGCTTCGCCTATTGGCACTCGGCGACGTTCAACAATGACGGAACGAAAGTTCTGTTCACGGATGAGTGGGGCGGCGGATCGCGGGCGAGATGCCGCGCGCACGATCCGAAGGAATGGGGCGCGAACGCGATTTACGACATTGTCGACGGCAAGCTCCAGTTCCGCAGCTATTACAAGCTCCCCGCCCCGCAAGTCGATGAAGAGAACTGCGTCGCCCACAACGGCTCGATCATCCCGGTCCCCGGCCGCGATATTTTCGCCCAGGCGTGGTATCAGGGCGGGCTTTCGATCATCGATTTCACCGACTCGTCGAAGCCGGTCGAGATCGCCTATTTCGACCGCGGCCCTGTTGACAAGGACAAGCCCGTCCTCGGCGGATACTGGTCAACCTACTGGTTCGGCGGCCGGATCTACGGGACGGAAATCGCCCGGGGGCTCGACGTTTTCACGCTGACGCCGAGTGAGCATCTTACCGCGAACGAAATCGCCGCCGCGACGCTCGCGGATCAGAACGGCGTCTTTAATCCGCAACAGCAATTTCCGGTGAAATGGCCCGCCGACCCGGCGGTCGCCCGCGCCTATATCGATCAATTGCAGCGCGACAAGGCCTTGCCCGCCGCGACGATCAAGGACCTGAACAGCGCGCTCGATCAGTCGGCTTCGAAACTCGAAAAAGACGAAGCCGACGCCGCGCTGGCGTCACGTCTGCAATTGCTGGCGACTGCGCTGACAGTCGACAGCAAAAACGCCATTGTCGCCAAGCGGAGATTGGCGCTGCGCGATAGCCTCAACGCAATCGCATCGGAGCTTCGCTAGCCGAACAAAGGCGCCGCGCCTACGTCTCAGATTTCCTGGCCGTTCAGTTCCTCGCGGAGCTTTCGAGCCCGGTCCCGGGCGTGCGGCTCGTGCGGGTTCCACTCGAGGGCGCGTTGCAGCATGTCATAGGCGCCGCGCTTGTCGCCGCCGGCGAGCATGATTTCCGCGAGCGCGATGCGCGCCTCGAAATGCCGGGTTTCGAGGTCGACCGCGCGAGTGAAATCCTCGATCGCGCCGGCGGTATTCTCGTTGTTGAGCCTTACCGCGCCGCGCAGGGCGTAAGCCTGCGCAAAACTCGGCGAGAGCCCGATCGCATGGTCGAGCAACGCCCCCGCCAGATCAAATTGCCCGGCATCAAGGGCGACCGTCGCGCGCTCGAACAGGAGATCGACCGTATCGCTCTGGGAAGCCGCCCAGATCGCCTGAATGCGCCCGACGGCGCCCTCGGCATCTCGGCCGTCGCCGGTCCTCAACTCCTCAAACAGGACGTCGAGCCGAGGATCGGTCTGATCGGCAAAGGCCGGTCCGGCGAGAGCGAGACCGGCCAGCAGGGCAAAAACAGCAGCGCGCATCGGCCTCATGGTAGGCCTAGTGCGAGAATTGGACCATTGATTTTTGGCAGGAACGCCATGACCGGGCGCGGCTGCGCCGCCGCAATCCTTAGCCCTGACGGGCCTTGAACCGCTTCTGGGTCTTGTTGATCACATAGACCCGGCCCTTGCGGCGCACGACCCGGCAGTCTTTATGGCGCGATTTCAAAGACTTAAGTGAACTTCTGACTTTCATGGGTGTATCGGGGTCTGTTGGGGCCCATTAGGGCTTTGAATCGGAGCGCGGGGGATAAGGCGGCGTCTCGCCGCTGTCAACCGTCGTGCAGCACCGGGGCGGCCAGTCTTATGACCTTGTTGCAATTTTAGTTGCTAAAGACCGTCGGCTGGCGGCAATGGAGCCGCCTCGTTGCGTGAGCTCCTATGCGTACTGCGTCCCCCCGTTTCTTGGTCGCTCTTGCGGCAGCATTTTTGTTGGGGTGCTCGGGCGGTGGCGGCGGAGGCGGCGGCACGCCCCCGCCTCAGTCCAACGCGATCGTTGGTCTGGCTGGCAGCGCGCCGACCGGGACGAGCGTCTCGTTGACCTGGAATGCCTCCAGCCAATTCAGCGGCTACCGCGTCTATCGCAATGACGTCGAGATCGCGACGACGTCAGCGCCATCCTATTCCGACACTGGCCTCACGCCGGTCACCGCCTATCGCTATTTCGTGCGCGGCGTCACCAGCGCCGGGCTTTCGGATCCGAGTGTCACGATCACGGTGACCACGCCGAACATGCTCTCGCTTGCTCTGGCGCGCCTGATCGACCCTGCCGCGCGGTCTTATCTGATGGTTCGCGATGTCGCGTTCGATAACGCCGGCGCGATTTACCTCGCCGGCGGCGCGTTCTCGGCGAATTTCCCGACGACTGCGGGCGCCTATGACCGCACTTTCGCGAGCGGCGGCGCAAGCACCGGCTCTGACGGTCCGTCGGACGTCTTCGTCATGAAGGTCAGCCGGTCCGGTCAGGTCTTGTGGTCGACGCTGATCGGCGGACCCAATCACGATCGCGCCTACGGCCTTGAGATCGCGCCGGATGGCGGCGTCATCGTCGCCGGGCGCGCCGGCGACGGTTTCCCGACGACGCCGGGCGTCGCGCAGCCGGCCTTCGCCGGCGACGCCAATCCCAACAGCGCTTATGGCCGTCAGGACGGCTTCATCGCCAAGCTCTCCGCTGACGGATCGACATTGCTCTGGTCGACCTATTTCGGCGACGCGCAGTCAGGGTTCCTGCGCGATGTTGCGGTCGATGCGAACAACAAGGTCTATGTCGCAGGCGTATTCTTCGCCGGCCTGTCGCACATCACCGGCAATGCGCGGCAGGGCGCGCCGAACGGGGCGCACGATCTTGTTTACGCGCGCCTCAACGCCGCCGGCACGGCGGTTGAATACGGAACCTATATCGGCGGCGCTGAGCCTGGCGGGGAGACGCCGGGAACGCCCTCTATCGCGGTGACCCCCGCGCGAGAGGTGTTTGTCGCTGTCGCAGAAGGCGGCTCCGGCGCGCCGACATCATCGAACGCTTATCGTCGCAACGGCTCCGGCGGCCGGGATTTTCTGATCGCGCGTTTTTCCGCCGCCGACCAGCTCGTCTATGCGACCTATCTCGGCGGGACGGCGGATGAGGGCCTTGAGACGCATAATATCGCGGTCGACGGCTCGAACCGGCTAGCGATCGCGGCGGTCAGCGCCTCCTCGAATTACCCGACGACCAGCGGCGCGTATCAGCCGCTGTTCGGCGGCGGCGGTTCGGACGGCGTCGTCTCCGTTCTCTCCGCCGACGGATCAAGCCTCGTCGCCTCGACTTATTTCGGCGGCGCCGGAGCGGAGGATGTAGAGGGGGTCGCCTTCGCGCCGGACGGCCTTGTCTATCTGTCCGGCGGCACGAGATCGTCGTCGCTGCGCACCACATCGAACGCCGTCCGAACGAATTTCTCGGGCGTCGAGGACGCCTTCATCGGCGGCCTGCTGCCCGATCTCCGCGGCGCGCCTTATGTCTCTTATGTCGGCGGCACGGATGTCGATATCGCCCGCGCCATTGATATCGCCTCGGACGGAGCGATCGCCATTGCGGGGCATACGGTTTCGCCGAATTTCCCGGTGAGCGCCGGCGGATCGACGGCGCCAAACGGCCCCTATACGGGCTGGCATGCGCTTCTGGTTCCCTGACGCCTACGCGATGCGGCGGCGCTCGCGCCGCGGATCGGCGACCAGCGCGTCGCCGAAAAACGCGTAAACGCTTTCGGCGCCGAGCACATAGGCGGTGACGCTGTCGAAAAGCGGCGCGAACGCTGCATCCAGAATATTGAGCCCGCCTGCATAGGCGCCGAAAGCCGGCATCACCAGCCTGTCGCCGTCGGTCGCGAAGCAGCGGCGGCGGATCACGCGCCCCTC
>JBGSNB010000572.1:0-2636 GCA_041739835.1 Parvularculaceae bacterium
CCCACATCTCCGGGTTCTTCGCCGGCGCAAATCCGTCAAGGAACCAGGCGTCGATCCTCGCCTCGAGGCGCGGCAGATAGTCTCTCGCAGCGCCAAGAACCAGCGTCAGCATCGCGTCATCGTCGAGGCGGAGCTGGTGAACGCCCGGCGCCGGCGGCGGATAGAGACCGAGCAGGCGTGCGCTCAGCGCGCCATATTGCGGCCAAGCGCGATGCGCGCGCGCGAGATCGTCGGGTGACAACGGATTTTTTTCAAACGAGAGGAAATGCAGCCGCGCTGCGGCTTTTCCGCCGGCGCGCCGCCAGCAATCCCAGGCGACGAACAAATTGAGGCCGGTGCCGAACCCAAGTTCGCCGATTGAAAAATCCGACGCGGCCGCAAAGCGCGCGGGCAGATCATTGCCGTCGATAAAGAC
The DNA here is from genome assembly GCA_041739835.1 of Parvularculaceae bacterium. Lineage (GTDB taxonomy): Bacteria > Pseudomonadota > Alphaproteobacteria > Caulobacterales > Parvularculaceae > Amphiplicatus. The sequence goes on from JBGSNB010000572.1 coordinate 416, forward strand.
GTGGCGCGATTCCGCCGCGCCGTCGCCGGAGAAATAGATGTCGTCAAAAAAAACGGACCGGGGAGCGCCTGCTTCCCAGTCCACTTTTGCGATCTCGATCCCGCCGCTCATCGGCGGGAAGTAGAGCTTATTTCGAGCCGAACGGGAAGAACTTGTCGAAGGACGGCGCGAAGGAGAACGCCGACGCGTAGGAGCGGTTGAACGGCTCGAATGCGTCGCGGGTCGCGGCGACCGAGGCCTGCGTCATCGCGCGCGCGCGCTCGACTCGCGTCTCGAACAGCTTCGTCCAGTAGCCGCGCTGGATCTCGAGCGCGTCGCCGATCGATCTGGCTTTCGCGAGTTCATTGGCGAAGTCGACCGCTTCGGTCATTTCGTCGCGCGCGGCGCTCATCGCATCGGCATTGACGGCGCGCAGGCGCTCGTTGGCGGCGTCGAAGCCGGCGCGGGCGGCGGCGAGAGTTTCTTCCGTCTGTATACGGATCGTTTCGGCGTTTTCGTTGAAGGCCTTGAGCGCGGTTTCGTAGTGCTCGCGCGCGGCCTCGCCAAAGGCGCCGACATCGGCGAAGGCGGCGAAATCTTCCATCGTGTGTTCAGTCGTCTTGGCGCCTTTCGGCGCTTCTTTCCTGGCGGCCATGGATTGCTCCTGTTGGTTTTTGGCGTCGCCCTGCATCAGGGCCGCCGCGCCATGTTGCAGCGCAGCATGACGCTTCCTATAGGCTGCCTTGTGCAATGCAGCAACCCTTCTCAAGACGCCAGCCGGGTCAGCGTGTCGAGCGAGGCGTAGCCGTCTTCCGGCAGACCTTCGCTTTTCTGCCAGGCCTTCAGCGCCTTCTTGGTGCCGGCGCCGATGACGCCGTCGATCGGGCCGGGGTCGAAGCCCTTGTCCTTCAGCGCCTGTTGAAGCGCCATCCGCTCGGCGAGGCTGAGTGCGCGGTCGTCGCGCGGCCATGCGGCGAGGATCGGCTCGTCGCGGCCGGCGATCTTGTCCGCGAGCAGGCCGACGGCGAGCGCGTAGGAGGTCGAGCGGTTATATTTGAGGATCGCCTCGAAATTCTCGAAGACGAGAAAGGCGGGGCCCTTCGCGCCGGCCGGCAGGAAGATGCGGCCGCGCGTGTTGGGGTCGATGTCGGCGGCGAGATTGATCCGCCGCGCCGCGATCCCTGCCGCCGCCCATTCGATCGCTGCCTTGCGGACATCGGCGTCGGCGAGGCCGAAATCGAAACCCTCGGGCAGCGTCACCTCGACGCCCCAGCGGCCACCGTGAACATATTTCGACGCCGCGAGGTAATTCGCGGTCGACGCGAAAACGTCGCCGAGATCTGTCCAGATATTGCGCTGGCCGTCGCCATTCTGGTCGACGGCGTAGACGAGATAGGTGGTCGGGATGAACTGGGTCTGGCCCATGGCGCCGGCCCAGGAGCCGCGCAGCTGGTCGCGCGCCGCATAGCCGTTCTGGATGATTTTCAGGGCGCCGATCAGCTGCTCGCGCCCGTAGCCGGTGCGCCGGCCTTTCCAGCCGAGCGTCGCAAGGGCGCCGATGACGTCATGGTCGCCCATGATCTTGCCATAGGAGGATTCGAGCCCCCAGATCGCGGCGATGATTTCGTAATCGACGCCATACTGGCTTTCGATGGCGTCGAGCAGCGGTCGGTTGGCGGCGACGCCGGCGCGACCGTCGGCGATGCGTTTTTCGGAGACCGCGCCTTCGAGATAGTCCCAGACCGAGCGCGCAAATTCCGGCTGGTTGTCGTTCAGCTCGAAGACACGCTGGTTCACCTCGACGCCGTCAAAGGCGGCGTCGATGATGTCGGGCCTGACGCCGGCGGCTTCGGCCTCGGCGCGAAATCCCTTCAGCCATTCATTGAAGGAGGGCTCGTCGGCGCGGGCGGCGCTCCATGATTGCGCGCCTGCGGCCAGGGCGAGAATGGCGAGAAATCTTGCGAACCGACCCGGCTTCATCACGCAAAGGCCCCCTGACTGACTGACATCGACGCGTCCCTCTTAATGCGCACCCTGGCGAAGCGACAAGGCCGCATTGGGGCGAATTCGCGGCGCTCCTGCGCGGGGTTTAAGGACTGGCGTCGATGCTTTAAGGTTTCGTTAAGGCTGGCTCGCCGCGCGCCGCGCGCCGGCTCACCCGAAGGGAGTCCCAGATGCGCCGAAATCTTCCGCTGCTCGCCGCCGCCGCGCTGATCCTCGTCGCCGGCTGCGGGAAAAAACC
>JBGSNB010000575.1:0-2538 GCA_041739835.1 Parvularculaceae bacterium
GCGCCGGTCGCCTGCACCGGGACCCTCGGCACAACGAACACGTCGTCGCTGGCCGCAGACGCGGGCGCGTGCGCCGCGAGCAGGATCAAGGCCGCGCCGATAAGGCTCAGTAATCGCATGGAATTTTCTCTCAACACCGGAGGCCGCCCAAGTTGTCGGGGAATCAACGACCCGTCTTATACAGGGGCCGACCGCGCCGCGCACCCCCCGCAGCGATTGCGCCCATGTCGCCAATATGGCTAGAGGGGCGACATGAGCGAGGCATATAAAAAGGCGGGCGTCGATATCGATGCGGGCGAACGCCTGGTCGATGCGATTTCCCCGATGGCAAAGGCGACGGCGCGCCGGGGAGCAAACGCGCTGCTGGGCGGTTTCGGAGGCCTCTTTGACCTGAAGGCGGCCGGCTTTGTCGACCCTATTCTCGTGTCGGGTACGGACGGGGTCGGCACCAAGCTCAAGATCGCGTTTGAAACCGGGCGTCATGAGACCATCGGCATCGATCTCGTCGCCATGTGCGTCAACGACGTTCTGGCGCAGGGCGCAGAGCCCTTGTTCTTTCTCGACTACTTTGCGACCGGCAAACTCGAGGAAGGGGTCGCCTCGAATGTCATCAAAGGCATTGCGCAAGGTTGCCTGGAGGCCGATTGCGCGCTGATTGGCGGCGAGACCGCGGAGATGCCTGGCATGTACGCCGCCGGCGAATATGACCTCGCCGGCTTTTGCGTCGGCGCGGTCGAGCGCCAGCATTTGTTGCCGCGCGCCGTTGAGGCAGGCGACATCATCATCGCCCTTCCCTCGTCGGGCCCTCACTCGAACGGCTATTCGCTGATCCGCAAGATCGTGAAGGACGCCGGGCTTTCCTATTCGGATGCGGCGCCGTTCGACAGCGCGCGCTCTCTCGGCGACGCGCTGCTGACGCCGACCCGCCTTTATGTAAAGCGTCTCCTTCCGCTGCTGAAAGATCCTGACATTCGAGGCTTTGCGCACATCACCGGCGGCGGATTGACCGACAATGTCCCGCGCATCTTCTCCGACGCCTTTGCCGCCCGTTATGACGAGGCCGCGCTCGACCTGCCGCCGGTCTTTGACTGGCTGATGCGCGAAGGCGGCCTGTCGCTCGATGAAATGCGGCGAACGTTCAATTGCGGCGTCGGCGGCGTCATTGTCGTCCGCCGCGACAGCGCGGACCGCATCCTCGCGGCGCTGGATGACGTCGGCGAAGCGCCGCGCGTCATCGGCGATATCGTCAGGTCGTGACGCGATGAGCCGGATGCGCGTCGCCGTTCTGATCTCCGGACGCGGCTCCAACATGAAAGCGCTGATCGACGCGGCGAAGGATGACGCCTACCCCGCCGAAATCGTGCTTGTCGTCTCGAATGTGCCGGGCGCCGACGGGCTGGCGGTTGCGGCGGCGGCGGGCGTTGCGACCCGGACGATCGACCGCAAAAGCTTCGGCAAGGGCGACAGCGGAAAACACGCCTTCGAGGAGGCGCTCGGCGCGGCTCTGAAAGACGCCCGCGCCGAACTCGTTTGCCTTGCCGGATTCATGCGCCTTCTCGGCGCCGGCTTCGTCGCCGAGTGGCAAGGGCGCCTGATCAACATCCACCCGTCGCTCCTCCCCGCGTTCAAGGGCCTCGACGTTCATGCGGAAATGCTGCGCGCCGGCGTCAAGATCGCCGGCTGCACCGTGCATTTCGTCAGCGCCGAGATGGACGCCGGCCCGATCATCGGCCAGGCCGCCGTTCCGGTTCTTTCGGGCGATACGCCGGACAGCCTGGCGGCGAGGATCCTGGAGCAGGAACATCGTCTGTACAAGGAGTGTGTGCGGCTTATCGCCGCCGGCCAGGCTCATTTGCGTGCGGACGGCATTGTGGAGCTGGCGGGCGACGGCGCGACCGGCGCGCTACGCAATCCCTGAACGCTCTAAGCGGCCGCTTTGATCGACGCGTCGAACCTTTTCATGAATTCTCTCACCCGCGCCGCATTGGCGCCGAGGTCGGAGCCGCCGACGCGGGATTTCGAGCGCAGGTCGACCAGCACTTTCCCGACTTCCAGCGGCGTCAGGCGGACGATGAAATCATCCTTGAAGCCGAACCATTGCGAGGTGGCGACCGCCTCGATGCGCCAGCCGCCGCCGGCCTGATCGCCGGTCGGTCCGTCGGCGAGAATGTCCATGCCCATGGCGATGACGACGTCCTTCGCGACATCGGTCGCGGCGGCAAGATCCGTCTCGGCGATGATCGGCGCGATATCGGGAAAGGCGAGGCGCTGCGCATCGGCGACAATCAGCCCGTCCGGATCGTTCGGCACTTTGTCCATGCCGCGATATTCCGCCGGGTTCTTGCGGTCTTCATTCGCCGCGGCGAGGATTGCCGGCGGGTTGTCGAAATCGGTGGTCACTTCATGAATGAACGGGTTCGCCTCGAAGGCGGCGCGCATCTTGATCGGGATCATCCCGGCGCCGCCGGCGACGAGCGCCGCCAGAATGGCGAAGATCGCCGCGCCGCCCTGTTTCATCACCGCCGCCGCGACGCCGGC
>JBGSNB010000027.1:0-1876 GCA_041739835.1 Parvularculaceae bacterium
GCGGCCGGCTACGGCACGGCGGACATCGGCGGGAGAGAGGGGTGCGGCGCGTTTGCGGCGCGCGTGAGTGCGGCCATCAGGGCATAGGCTGGCTTAAGCCTGGCAAATCGTCAAAGTCGTCCAATGTCGCAGCCGCGCGCAATCAGGATATCGCGCAGTTGCCAATAGGCGCGCGGCGTCCGGTAAAGCGGAATGCGCGGATGAAGGTGATGGACGATGTGATATTGCATCCCCATCGAGGCGATATTGCCGAGTGCGAAGCGGAACGCCCGAGTGTCGCGGTAGCGTCCCTTCTCATGCCCCGGATGATGCGGCGCCCAGCCGAGGAAAAACTGGATGTAGGTCTGCGCAATATGACGCGGCAGCCACCACAGCAACGCCGCCTCGATCGCATAGCCTGACCATGCGAGCGCGATCAGAATGGCGTAATAGGCGAATTCATAAATGGTTGCGTCAAGAATGACGTCGCTGCGCCCGATACGGATCAGCGTTTCCGTATAGGCCTCCTTTTGGGCGGCGCCGCGCGGCCGGCGATTGCGGAAGCTCTGCAGAACAGCGCTGAACGGATCGGCCGCATGAAACGCGTAGTCGGGATCGAGCGCCGGATCGTTGGCGTGCTTGTGATGTTCAAGATGCGTCAATCGCAGGAAGCGATAGGGAATGACCAGCGGGATCGTCGAAGTGTGACCGACGAGTTCATTTAGCCAGCGGAGCTTTTCGCCAGGGCGCGCAATAATGTCGTGTTGCGCCTCATGCGAGGGGAGGTAGGAGAGTGAAATGTTCAGCGTCGCGATAAGAAACCCCGCCCAGAGCGGAACCGCGCCAGTCAGAACGAGCGGCCACAGCGACAGCGAGACGCCGAAATTTCCGATGCCCCAAATGACGGCGAGATATGGAAACCTGCCAATGTGCCGGCGCGCGATTTCGCGCTCCGCGGCCATCAGCTCCGCCTCGGTCATTTTGGGAGCGCTTTCGCTCACCATAGCCAGCGCCCGCGTAACTGCGCGACGAGGCCGAATGCGCCGGCAAGCGACAGCGCGAAGACGAGCGGCGAGAGAGCGAATGGCGGCGCCCAGCCGGCGCGCGCCATCGTTTGCATAATGAGCGGGGCGAGAAAGCCGAAAGCAAAGATCAGCGGACCAAAATACAATATGCGTTTGACGACAGTTAGCATGGCTTCTCCCGACTGCCTGCACCTGCCTGAATATAACATGCCGACACCAGGGCGGCTATCGCATATGTCGAGGTCACTTGCATACGTTCCTCGTCCATCCTGACGCTGCGTGCTGCACAGCATTCGGGATGACGGTTGCGATTACCGCAAATCCGCCTCGACCAGCCTCGGCCCCTTGATCGCCAGCGCTTCTTTCAGCGCGGTGCGAAAATCTTCCGCCGTTTTTGCGCGCACCGCCGGAACGCCCATGCCGTGCGATAACTCCACCCAGTCGATCATCGGATTTGAGAGGTCGAGCAGCGACAGCGCTTTGGGTCCGGGATTGCTGGCGCCGACTCTGGCGAGTTCGATGTTCAAGATCGCGTAGCTCGCGTTGTTGAGGAGGATCGTCGTCACATCGAGCTTCTCGCGCGCCATCGTCCATAGCGCCTGCACGGTATACATCGCGCTGCCGTCCGCCTGCAGGCAGATGATCTTGCGATCGGGACAGGCGATTGCGGCGCCGACGCCGTTCGGCAGGCCCTGGCCGATCGCGCCGCCGGTGACGGAGAGCCAGTCATGCGCCGCCATGCCCATCGTCATCGGATAGATCGCCATGCCCGCGGTCACCGCTTCATCGACGATGATCGCGTCTTTCGGGCAAAGCTCGGCCAGCGCGGCGGCGACGCCGGCGGGGTCGAGCTTGCCGCTCGCCCTCGGTGG
>JBGSNB010000045.1:0-5985 GCA_041739835.1 Parvularculaceae bacterium
TCGGCCGGCGCGGCGCGCGGCCTGCGCGGCGGCGCGCCGGTGCGGCCGATGTCCTTCTCGATCTCGGCGAGGTCGACGAAGCGGTCAGCCTGCCGCCGCAATTCATCGGAGGCCATCGGCGGCTGCGACTTGATGGTCGAGACCACGGTAACGCGGACGCCCTGCGCCTGCAGCGCCTCGATCGCGCGCTTGAAATCGCCATTGCCGGTGAACACCACGATATGGTCGAGTTTCGGCGCGAGGGTCAGCATATCGACGACCAGCTCGATGTCCGTCGATCCCTTGAAACGCTTTTTCCCCGTCGCGTCGGTGAATTCGCGCGCCGTCTTCGTCACCATCGTATAGCCGTTATAGTCGAGCCAATCGACGAGCGGACGCAAAGGCGAATAATCCTGTTCCTTGTCCTCCTGGATCGCGGTGTAGTAATAAGCGCGCAGGAGCTGGCTCGATGCCCTCGCTTTAGCGAGCAAGCTCTTGTAATCCATATCAAAACCGAGCGATCTTGCGGCTTTGTATAAATTCGCGCCGTCGATGAAGAGCGCGGTCTTTTCGTTTTCGCGCATGCCAAGAAACGATGTCATTCTATCCTCTGCCCATTATGCGTCGCCGGAGTTCGATATCGCGGTCTCGCCCAACTTGAATGATTCTAAGACATGATTCTGATCGGATTAGGATCAAGCCTGTCATTTTGCGGCTTGCCGCCACCGGAAATTATCGCGCTCGCAATACGGTCGATCGGACATATAGCGCGGGTCGTCGCCGTGTCGAGATATTACGAGTCGCCGGCCTGGCCGGATCCGGCCGATCCGCCTTTCGTCAACGCTGCGATCCGGGTGCGGACCCAGACGCCGCCGGCCCGCCTGCTGGCGCAGCTGCATGGCGTCGAGGCCGCCTTTGGCCGGACGCGCGGCCGCCGGAACGCCCCGCGAACCCTCGATCTCGATCTTCTCGCCTATGGCCGGCTGGTGAGCGACGGGCGGGAAGATGGGACGACGCTGCCCCATCCCGCCATCGCTAACCGGGATTTCGTGCTGGCGCCGCTCTGCGACCTTGCGCCTGGCTGGACCTCTCCGGCGAACGGCCTGACCGCCCGGCAGATGCTGGCGTCCCTTGGCGCGGTGACCGTCCGACCGCTTTCCCCCTGACGGTTTTTGCACTGCAGCGGTTGTGTTTTGGCGGCGGGGCGGCTATCTGCGCTGACTCCGCCAGTCAGGGCGACTGCCCGGCGGTCCGACCCTATCAGGAGACTTGAATGGCCCGCGTCACCGTCGAAGACTGCGTCGATAAAGTGCCGAACCGTTTTGACCTCGTGCTCCTCGCCGCCCACCGGGCGCGGGTGCTGACGTCCGGCGCGCCGCTGACGGTCCATCGCGACAATGACAAGAATCCGGTCGTCGCCTTGCGTGAAATCGCCGATGGCGGGCTCGAGCCGGACCATCTGCGCGAAGACCTCGTGACGTCGCTGCAAAAGCAGTTCAACGTCGAGGAAGACGCTGGCGGCGAAGCCGTGCTCGAAAAGGCCGATGCGCCGGAATTCGATCGCACCAGCCAGGATGAATTCCTGCAGCAGATCAAAGCGGCCGGCATGACGACGCCGCAATCGCTGCCCAAGGGCTGACGATCGCCGGGCTGACGACTGGCGACGCGCTAAGGAGGCGCGACAAGCCGCAATGGCCGAGAAAGGTCGCGACTCCGGAATTATTCCCGCTGAAAGGGTCGGCGACGACGCGCATTCGAAGAAAAGAGCGATAAAGGCTCGCGCGAAATCAAATGCGCAGAACAAGGCTGAGGCAGCTTCGCAGGAAACTACACCAAAGGGCCGCGGCGCGCCGGAAGCTGACGATGGCCGATCGCAAGTCCCGGCGCCGAAGGCTGCGGCTACACCTCACGCAAAGAAGACGGCGCAGGCGGCGACCGGTCACCTGATCCGCCAGCATGAATTGGTCGATCGCGTGAGGGCGTATGACCCGCATGTCGACGAACGCGTGCTCAACCGCGCCTATGTCTTTTCCATGAAGGCGCATGGCGGGCAGACGCGAAAATCCGGCGATCCCTATTTCGTGCATCCGCTCGGCGTCGCCGCGATCCTTACCGATCTGAAGGCCGACCCTGCGACGGTCGCAACGGCGCTGCTGCATGATGTCGTCGAAGATACGGACGTCAGCGTCGAAGACATCGCAAAGCGATTTGGCGACGAAATCGCCGGGCTTGTCGATGGCGTCACCAAGCTCTCAAAGATCGAGTTGAAATCCGAGGCGTCGAAACAGGCGGAAAATTTCCGGAAGCTCGTCGTCGCGATGGCCGACGATGTGCGGGTCTTGCTCGTCAAGCTCGCCGATCGTCTCCACAATATGCGCACGCTGCATTTCATCGACGATCCGGAAAAGCGCCGCAAGGTGGCGCTGGAGACGATGGAAATCTATGCGCCGCTCGCCGGGCGCATCGGCGTGCAGCGCTTTCGCGACGAGCTTGAGGACATCGCCTTTCGAGAGTTGAGCCCGCAGGCCTATGAAACGATCGCCAAGCGTCTTGACGACCTCGAGCGCCACATCGGGCCGGGCGTCGTTCTTCTCGCCAACGCCTTACGTGAGAAACTCGCGGCCGCAGGCATCGGCGCCGACGTCCACAGCCGCGAAAAGCGCGCCTATTCGATCTGGCGCAAGATGGCGTCGAAAAACGTCTCCTTCGATGAGCTTGCCGACATTTACGCCTTCCGCGTCATCGTCGAGACGGTCGAGGACTGCTATCGCGCGCTCGGCGTCATTCATACGAGCTGGCGCATGATCCCGTCGGAGTTCGACGACTACATCTCAGCGCAAAAGCCGAACAACTACCGGTCGATCCATACGGCGGTGATCGGACCGCCGCGTCCGGACGGCGGCCGTCAGCGCATCGAGATCCAGATCCGCACGCGCGAAATGCATGAGACCGCCGAGCGCGGCGTCGCCGCGCATTGGCAATACAAGGAAGGCGTCGACAAGAATTCTTCGGTCGAAATCGTGGCGCCGGGCCAATACGATCCCTATGAGACGCCGCGCCGGCTCGTCGAAATGTTCCAGCAAGGCGAGGATCCGGAAGAAGCGCTGCGCTACGCCAAGCTCGAACTCTTCCAGGATCAGGTGTTCTGTTTCACGCCGAAAGGGCGCGTCATCGCGCTGCCGAAGGACGCGACAGCGCTCGATTTCGCCTATGCGGTCCACACCGATGTCGGCGACACCTGCATCGGCGTCAAGATCAACGGCGTCTCGAAGCCCTTGCGCACGCCCTTGAAGAACGGCGATGTCGTCCTCGTGCTGCGCTCGGAAAAGGCGACGGTGCCGCCCGAATGGGAGGCGATGGCGGTGACAGGTCGCGCGCGGTCGGCGATCCGTCGCCGCGTGAAGAAAATGCAGCATACGGAGCATCTTGAATTGGGCCGTGCGATGGCGGAAAACGTCTTTGCCGGCGCGCAACTGGAACTGTCGCCAAAAGCGATCGGCGCGGCGTTGAAAAAGCTCGGCGAAAAGACCGTCGATGATGTCTTCGCGAAAGTCGGCCGCGGCGATCTCACCGTCAATGATCTCGTCGAGGCGGTCTATCCGGGGGTGTCGCGCGAGGCCGAAGGCGAGATCAGGGCCGCCGGCATGTTCGCGTTCCGGCCGCGGCTTGCGATCGAAGGCCTGCCGCCGCGCCTGACCGTGATGATGGGCAGATGCTGTTCGCCGATCCCGGGGGAGCGCATCGTCGGCATCCGCGACGGCGCCGCGGTCGTCGTGCATGCGATCGACTGCGCGACGCTGGAGAAGGAAGACCCGTCGCGCGGCCAGTGGATCGATCTCAAATGGCGCGACAAGGAAAACCACATCGCCTACGCCAAGATCGTGGTGACGGTCAGGAACGAGATCGGCGTTCTGTCGGAAATCGCCGGCATCATCGCGCGATACGGCGTTTCGATCGCGAATATACGTCTTGACAACAAGTCGCCGGATTTCGTCGAACTCTTCATCGATGTCGTCGTCAAGGACATCAGGCAACTGGAGCAGATGCTCGCCGGCATCCGCGCGTCCGCGCATGTCCTGTCCGCCGAACGCAATGAAAGGCCGAAGCATGAAGACCGCTGACGTGCTCAGGGAATTCGAGGAGGCCGGCGCGCTGCAGCGCGGCCATTTCATCCTGTCGTCGGGGCTTCACAGCGACACCTATCTCAACAAGTCGATCGTCTCGATGCATGCCGAACGGACCGAAAGGCTTTGCCGCGCGCTCGCCGACAAAGCGCGCGCGGGCGTCGGCGGCAAAATAGACTATGTGATTGCGCCGGCGATGGGGGCGATCATCTACGGCTATGAGGTCGCACGCTGGCTGAAGGTCCCCTTCATGTTCGTCGAACGCGTCGACGGCGCGTTTGCGCTGCGCCGCGGATTCGCCGTGCCGACAGACGCGAGGGTGCTTGTCGTTGAAGACATCGTTTCGACCGGGTTGTCGGCGCGCGAATGCATCGACGCGGTGCGCAAGGCGGGCGGCGTTGTCGTGGCGCTCGCGTGCCTCATCGACCGATCCGGCGGCAAGGCGGATTTTGACGTGCCGCTGATCCCCCTCGCCGAGCTGAAAGTCGACGCCTGGCCGGCGGATGATCTGCCGCCGCATCTTGCCGGCGTTCCCGCCGTCAAGCCGGGCAGCAGGGGGGTCAGTCAGTCCGCATGAAACCGCTTCGCCTTGGCGTCAACATCGATCACGTCGCGACGATCAGAAACGCGCGCGGCGGCGATCATCCAGATCCGGTGCGCGCCGCCGAACTTGCGATGAGCGCCGGCGCCGATGGCATCACCGCGCATTTGCGGGGCGACCGTCGCCATATCCGCGACGACGACATTCGACGCCTGAAAGCGGAAATTCCCTTGCCGCTGAATTTCGAAATGGCGGCGACGGCGGAAATGCAAATGCTTGCGATGGAGGTCCGCCCGCACGCCTGCTGCATTGTTCCGGAAAATCGCGAAGAGAAGACGACCGAAGGCGGATTGGATGTGGCGGGCCAGCATAATTTCATCGCGCCGCTCGTCGCCAGTCTGAACGATCACGGCATTCGCGTGTCGCTGTTCGTCGACCCAGATGAGCGCCAGATCGAAGCGGCGAAGCGCATCGGCTCCCCGGTCGTGGAAATCCATGCCGGCGCTTATCATGAAGCCTGCGCCTCGACGACGAATGCGCGGATCAGGCAGGAGCTGGAACTGATCCGCAAAGCCGCCGCATTCGCTCATGCGATCGGGCTCGAAGTTCATGCCGGCCATGGCCTCACCTTCCACAATGTGCAGCCGGTCGCGGCGATCCCGGCACTCGCCGAACTCAATATCGGCCATTTCCTGGTGGGCGAGGCGGTGTTCATGGGCCTTGCCGAGAGCGTCAAGGAAATGAAGAAGCTGATGGCGGACGCGCGCAGTGGGGGGCTTTACTAAGTGATCACCATCATCGGCAACACCGTCTCGCCCTATGTCAGGAAAGTCCTCACTGTCCTAACGATCAAGGGCGTAGCGTTTGAAATCGACCCTATCGTCCCCTTTCATGGCGATGATGACTTCGCGCGCCTCTCGCCCCTGCGGCGCATTCCGGTTCTGATCGACGGCGATGTCGTGCTCTGCGATTCATCCGTGATCGTGCAATATCTCGAAGAGACGCGGCCGCAGCCTTCAATATTGCCGACGACGGCGAAGGCGCGCGGCGAGGCGCGCTGGCTTGAAGAGTACGCCGACAGCCGGCTCGCCGACGCCTTCATCTGGAAGGGCTTTGGCGCCGTCGTCGTCGCGCCGGCGATATTCGGCGCGCCGCGCGATCTTGACGCCTTCAAGCGGCATCTCGAGACGGAAGTCGTCGAGGTTTCGGACTATCTGGAAAGCGTGACGCCCGCGGACGGGTTCCTTTGCGGCGCCTTCGGGCTTGCCGATATTTCCGTCGCGGTGATGTTCAAGGGCATGGAATATTGCCGCTGGACGCCCGACGCCGCCCGCTGGCCCA
>JBGSNB010000059.1:0-2005 GCA_041739835.1 Parvularculaceae bacterium
CGCCGAGGCGGTTTCTGCGGAGCTCGCGCCGCACGCCGAAGCGCCCGGATCAATCGTCAGCGTCAATGACAGCCTGATCGCCGCGGCAACCGCCGGGAAGATATTATGGGTCGCCGAAATCGGGTTCGAGGCGAACGCCGACGACGTCATCGCCCGGATCGATCCCGCCGACGCGATCTTGCAGCGGGATGAAAGCCGCGCCGACATCAAGCGGCTCGCCGCGCGCGCCGATTACCTTGCTAGCCTCGTCGGTCGTTATGAGGGGCTTGGCGAGGACGGCGGCGAATCGGCGGCGACGCTCGATCAGATGCGCGCCGACCGTGACGAAGCCTTGCAAAACCTTGAGCGCGCCCGCGTCGCGCTGCGCCGCGCCGAGACCGCGCTTGAGCGCACGGAAGTGAAGGCGCCGTTTCACGGCCGCATCGCCGGGCGTGAAATCGAGGTCGGCGAATTCGCCAGTCCCGGGGCGCCCGTCGCGCGGCTGGTCAATATCGATGAACTGGAAGTGACCGCGCAGGCGCCCGACACGCTGCTCGCCGCCGTTCACGCCGGCGACGAGGTCTCGGTCTCGAACGGCCTTGAAACGATGAAAGCAACTGTCCGGGCTGTGGTCCCGGTCGGCGATGTTGTGAGCCGCACGATGGAATTGCGGCTGGTCCTGCCGAAGACCGACTGGCGCATCGGATCGGCGGTGCAGGTCAACCTGCCGCGATCGGCGCCCAAGCGCGTCATCGCGGTGCATCGGGACGCGCTGATCCTGCGCGCCGATCGCATCAGCGTGTTTGTCGTCGGCGACGATCAGTCCGCCAAGCAGATCGACGTCGAGCTTGGCGCCGCCGAGGGCGACCTGATCGAGGTGACAGGCGATATCAAGGCGGGCGACCTTGTCGTCATTCGCGGCGGCGAGCGCTTGCGCGACAGCCAGAAGGTCGTGGTCCAGACCGCGACCGCCGGCGCGACCAGCTGAGCTATTCTCCCTCGCCGAAACGATCGGCGACGAGTTTCACCAGCGCGTCGACGGCCTCGCGCGCCTGCGGCCCGGTCGCCGAAATCTCGATCGTCGAGCCGACCCCGGCGCCGAGCGTCAAGAGGCCCATGATCGACCGGCCGCCGACGGTGATGTCGTCCTTGGTCACGGTGACGCGCGCGTCGAACGACCCGGCGACCGCGCAGAATTTTGCGGAGGCGCGCGCATGCAGGCCGCGTCGATTGACGATCGGCGCCGTCATGGCGACTTTCGGTTCGCGTTCGTCGTTCCGGACGGTCAATGGGGTCGCTCGCCTCTTCCAGGCTGTTCCCGCAATCGTCAGCTGCCGTCGCCCGAAAGCACCCAGGAGGCGACGTTGATGTATTTGCGGCCGGCGTCATGCGCGGCGGCGACCGCGTCCTTCAGCGACTTGTCGGCGCGAATGGAGGCGAGCTTGATCAGCATCGGCAGGTTGACGCCGGCGATCACTTCGGCGTTCGCCTTCTCCATGACCGAAATCGCGAGATTGGACGGCGTGCCGCCGAACATGTCGGTAAGAATGATGACGCCGCTGCCGTCATCGACGCGCGCGGCGGCGGCGACGATATCGGCGCGCCGCTTCTCCATGTCGTCGTCGGCGTCGATCGAAATCGTCTCGACCCGTTCCTGCGGCCCGACGACATGCACGGTCGCCGCCAGAAAATGCTCCGCGAGGCGTCCATGGGTAACGATGACAAGCCCGATCATCTGTCCTCAATCCGGCGAATTGGTCCGCTATCCTGCGTGGGTTCTGCGGTTTGTCCACCCAAAATCGACGCGGTCGCAGCGCGAAGGCGAGCCGGCGCGGTCATTTCCGCCCCGCGCCAGCGGAACGGATAGAGCGGCAGCGTCCGGGCGTCCGCAATAAGGTCCCATGCGCCAGGATCGGGCGTGCGCTCCGCCGCCGCCCCAAGGTCGAAGGCGACGACCAGGACGCCCTCGCCGATCGACTTCACGGGCGCCGGACCAAACCCCCTCACCTCGATGAGGCCGCGGATC
>JBGSNB010000100.1:0-2605 GCA_041739835.1 Parvularculaceae bacterium
CCATGCGTCGCCCAGCGCGTGTGGCCGATGCCGGTCGCGCCCTTCAGCGGATTTTTTTCAAGGCGCGCCGCGAGCGCCTGCAGCTTGCCGGAGGCGCGCCGGCGGTCGAGCTGTCCATGCTCGATGGTCGCAATGCCGGACGAATCATAACCGCGATATTCAAGGCGCTTCAGCCCCTCGACAATCTGCGCCGCGACGTCGGTTTTCCCCAAAATTCCAATAATGCCGCACATAAGCCCGAGCCGTCTCCGATGATCGCCGCCGTCATATCAATTTGCGCCGCCGCGCGATACTGGAGCGTGAAAAAAGCAAGGTTAAGGCCGAATTTCGGAGGTCAGGCGGCGCGGATCATATCCGCCGCCTTTTCCGCGATCATGATGGTCGGCGCATTGGTGTTGCCGGAAACGAGGTTCGGCATCACCGAGGCGTCGACGACGCGCAGGCCCTCGACGCCGTTAACCCTGAGCTGCGGGTCCAGGACGGCGCGCGAGTCGTGTCCCATTCGGCAAGTCCCGACGGGGTGGTAGATGGTGTCGCTCCGCAGCTTGATGTCGGCGATCAGCGCGGCGTCGCTCGCCTGCGCGCCTTCGTATAGATAATCGCCGGAGACGGCCTGCATGGCCGGAGTCTCGAAAATCCGGAATACGATGCGCGCGCCGCGCATCAGGCGGCGCAGATCGTCGTCCTCGCCGAGAAAATTCGGATCGATATGCGGCGGCGCCATCGGGTCCGGCGAAGCGAGCAGAACTTCGCCCCGGCTCCTGGGCCGCAGGACGCAGACATGGCAGGAAAAGCCGCCGCCGAGATGTTTCTTGTCGCCGTGATTGTCGACCAGCGCGGTAAGGAAATGGAGCTGCACGTCGGGCTCGCTCTCCGTCGGGTCAGTCTTGAGAAACCCCCCGGCCTCGGCGAGATTGGACGTCAACGGCCCGCTCTTCGCTTTCCGGTATTCGCCGAACGCCTTTGGGAAGCCGAGCGCGAATGCGAGGCTGAGGCCGACCGAGTGCGGCGACGCCGATTTCCTCAGCACCGTGTAATCGAGATGGTCCTGCAGGTTCTGACCGACCTCGGGTGCGTCGAGGACGACATCGATCCCGAACGATTTCAGATGCGCCGCCGGACCTATGCCCGACAGCATCAAGATCTGCGGCGACTGGAAGGCGCCGGCGGAGACGATGATTTCCTTCCGTGCGCGGATTGTTGTCGATAGGTCTCCTTGCCGAACGGCGACGCCGACGGCGCGGCGGCCTTCGATAACGATCTTCTCGCAGCGACTGTCCGGCTTCACCTCGACATTGGCGCGTTTGCGCGCCGGGTGAAGATAGGCGAGGGCGGCCGAGCAGCGTTGACCGCCGCGCTGCGTCACCTGGTAAAAGCCCATGCCCTCCTGCCTAGCGCCGTTGAAATCCTCGTTCGTCGGCAGCTGCAATTCCGACGCTCCGTCGAGGAAGGATTGCGACAACGGGTTCTTGTAGCGCAGATCGCTGACGGTCAGCGGTCCGCCGGTCGCGTGAAAGGCGTCGGCGCCGCGCTGCTGGTCCTGCGCCTTGCGGAAATAGGGAAGGACGTCGTCCCAGCCCCATCCGGTCGCGCCGGCCTGCGCCCAGCCGTCATAATCGGCCTTCGACCCGCGAATATAGATCATCGCGTTGATCGAGCTCGAACCGCCGAGCGTGCGCCCGCGCGGCTGCTTGCCGATCTTGCCGTTCATGTGTTTTTGCGGCGCAGTCTCGAACGACCAGTTGTAAACGGTTCCCTTCGGCAGGAAGGCGAAGCCGAGGGGCGCGTGGATCAGCGGGCTCTTGTCCTCCGGCCCCGCCTCGAGGACGCAGACGGTCGATCGGCCGTCCTCGCTCAATCGGTCGGCGAGGACGCACCCGGCGGAGCCGGCGCCGATGATGATGTAGTCGAATTCCTGCATGGATGATGGCGGCGCGCTCAAATGATCTTCCGCACCATTTTGAGAAGTTTGTCGGTCTTTTCCGAGAAAGGCGGATAGAGAAGTTTGTTCGACGCGAATCTGCTCTGGTAGAAAACCGGCTTCATGTGCGAGAATGTCTCGAAGCCCTTTTCGCCATGATAGGCGCCGATGCCGCTTTTGCCGACGCCGCCGAAGGGCAGGTTTTCCTGCGCGACATGCCAGAGCGTGTCGTTGACGGTGACGCCGCCGGCGATGGTGCGCGACAGCGCGTCCTCGCGCGCCGCCGCATCTTTCCCGAACCAGTAAAGCGCGAGCGGCCGGTCGCCCTTGTTGACATGCGCAATCGCATCGTCGCGGCTGGCGACGCCGAGCACTGGCAGGATCGGGCCGAAAATCTCCTCCTTCATCAGCGCGATGTCGGCCGGCGGATCGACGACGATTGTCAGCGGCAGCTTGCGCTGCGGACCCAGCGCATTTGCCGAGCCGATTTCGATGACCCGCGCGCCGGCATCTTTCGCCTCCGAGACGAGAGTTTTCAGCCTGGCGAAATGGCGGTCTGAAATGATCGCCGTATAATCGCTGGTCGCGTCGATGTCGGGATAAAGCCGCCGCACCGCGCTTTCGAGCGCGTCGACCGCAGCGCCGAGCGAGGTGCGCGGCGCCAGCACATAATCCGGCGCGACG
>JBGSNB010000109.1:0-5006 GCA_041739835.1 Parvularculaceae bacterium
GCCGAGGCGGGCGCGCGAACCCTGGTCGAAGGCTGGTGCGAGCTTCGGCGATGTGCGCCTTGACGCGCTCGCTTATGCGATCCTCGCCCCCAATCCGCACAACATGCAGCCCTGGCGCATTCGCCTCGACGGCGTCGATGCGCTGACGGTTTTCTGCGACCCGGCGCGTCTGCTGCCGGAAACGGACCCGCCCTGCCGCCAGGTGACGATCGGGTTCGGCTGTTTTCTCGAATTGTTGTCGCAGGCCGCGGCGGAAAAGGGCTTTCGCGCCGAGGTGACGCCCTTCCCGGAGGGCGAGCCGCAGCCGATGCTCGACGCGCGCCCGGTCGCCTCAGTGCGGCTTGTTCCGGATACGGAGGTTCGCGCCGATCCGCTCTTCGCCGCCGCTTTGACGAGGCGGACCAATCGCGCGCCGTTCAGCGCCCGGCCGGTCGATGAGGCGGCGTACAAGCAGATAGTCGCGGCGAGCGTCGATGGCGTCGTCGCCTCCGGGAGCGATGAGGCCGGGATGCTGGAGGCCTTGAAGACGCTGGCGCGCGACGCATGGCGCATCGAATGGGCGCTCGACCGCACGAGGCGCGAAACGCTCGCGGTAACGCGCATCGGCAAGGCCGAAATCGAGGCCGCGCCCTATGGCATCACGCTGAACAGCCCGATGCTTGACGCGCTCGGCGCTCTTGGCGTTCTGACGCGCGAGAAATCCGATCAGCCGGGCGAGACCTCTTATGAACAGACCTTGAGCGTTTACGAGAAGGGGATCGACACCGCGGCGGCGTTCGTCTGGACTTCGACCGCGACCAATACGCGCCTCGACCAGCTGAGGGCCGGGCGCGCGTGGGTCCGGATGCAACAGGCGGCGGCGCTCGCCGGCGTCGCCTTCCATCCGCTGAGCCAGGCGCTGCAGGAATTCCCGGAGATGGCGCCGGCCTATGATCGCGCGCATGAATTGATGGCGCATGCGCCAGGCGCGACGGTGCAGATGCTCACGCGCCTCGGCTATGCCGACGCGCCGCCGCCGGCGCCGCGGGAAGCGCTTGAGGCGCAGCTCATCAGGGCCTGAAAATTACCGGCAGAGCGCCGCGTCGGCGCTGACATCCGGCGTCTTCAGGTCCGTCGCCGACGCGCGGATTTTCGGCGCATAGGCCTGATACGCGTCACGTTTCCACGCCGGAAGATCGCCGCCGCCGAGCGCGGCGATCATCGCCGTTTCGGACTGCATGATGGCGGCGGCGGCCTTCGCGTCATTGCGCGGAAAACCCCAGCCGTTCTGATACATCAGCGCGACGTGATAGAGCGACACCGGATCGCCGTTCATCGCAGCGCGGCAAATCGCGTCGCGCGTTTCGACATTTGTCAGCGTCGCCGTCGGCTCGCCGCCGCCGGACGCCTGCAGGCGCGCGACCGCCGCCTGCGTCGTCGGACCATAATCATTGTCGGGACCATTGACGAATTCGACATAGCCGAGCGATTCAAGCGCGAACTGCAACGCGGTCGTCACCGCCGGCGCCTGTGTGTGCGCCGCATCGGCAAGGCCGGCTTCGGCCCGGCGCACCGGCAAGGTGAAATTCGCCAGCCTCTCGACGGCGAGACGCTCTTCGAAAGCGGCGGTCTTTTGTTCAAGCTCGGCGAGACGGCGCGGGTCAGTGCGCAACAGGCGATCCTTCTCGATGGAAGCGACGCGGCGATCGGCGCCGGAAAGCTTCCGCGTCTTTTCCATCGCGATTTTCGGCAGGTCGTAATCCTCGCTGTCGGCCGCCGCGTAAACGCCGGCGATCTCCGACCCGCGCCAGGCTTCCGACGCGGCGCTCCATGCGGCCGCTTCGAACGCCTTCGACGCGCCGAAAGCGCTGCAGGACGTCAACTCCGCAAGTTTCAAGAGCCCGGTCGGGCCCATCCGCGACAACTGGTCCGAGAGGCCGCCGCGCGCCAGCGCCAGTTCAGATGTCGAGACCTCGTTCAGCAGGCGCTGGTGGCGTTCGGCGAGCAGCGCCGTCTGTTCCTTGCGGTATTCGAGAAAATCGCGCTCGCGCCAGTTCAGCTTCTCGTCCTTGGCGAGACCGCCGAAGCGGCGAAACGAAATATTGGCGTCGTCCTTCAGTTCGCGCAGGCGGGCGTCGCGCCGGTCATGCGCGTCGCTCGGGATCGCTTCGCAGAGCGCAATCGTCGTCCAGCGGATCGCGTAAGTGCGCTCCGCCGGCGTCATCTTTTCGGCGTCCGCGCCGATCGGAAACGCGCATTGCGCGATCGACATCTGCGCATGCGGATCGCCGCCGAGCGCCGCCCATTCCAGGAGCAGATGATCTTCCAGCGCATATTGCGACGCGCAGGAGCGTTCATCCCCCGCCATCGCCGACCCCGCCATCAGGCAAAAAACTATTCCAGCCCCAAACGCCAACCGTCTCACGCGCCCACCCTCAATCAACTCGATCGCAGCGGCCGCCGAATTGACGAGGCGGCCCACTTGACGATTCTAGGCGTTCGATCGGCCTGCGCCAATGAAAATTTCTTGACAGCGCCTGCGGAAATCAACGGGATTTCGCAGTTGCGAAGTAGCGCGCTCACCTGCGAGCAGTCATTGAAGCTCTTGATATTCAAAGAATAATAGCAGCGCCATCGCGGTGATTGGCGTGAATTTTCGGAAATTTCGTGATAAGCTATAAGCTCGCAATCTGACCAGCTTGCCCTCATTACTCACGAGCCTCCGATCAAGACGTTTTGAGTCGAAATTGTTGACGAAATAAAGATGTCCGATGGCCACATCGCCACGATTATCGAAGGTCTTTATCGCCGCAACATGCGCCAGTTCACCGGGATGAAGTTGCAATCCGGTTTCTTCTGCGACTTCTCGGATGGCGCACTCTTTTGGCGTCTCATCATTTTCGCGATGCCCTCCGAACATCGCAATGCGGCCGTAAAAGAGTTTCTCCTTTCGGACACGTCGCTGAAGGAGGAAGCGCCCATCCTTGCCCGCTTCCCGGAACAAGACGGCCGTATATTCGCCGGGCGGCTCGTGATGGGCGACCAGCGGCGACCTTTCTTCGGTCCCCAAATTGAATAACCGCGCAATAATTTGTGAGATCTTCATGGTTCAAGACCTCTTCACGAGAGGTGTGAACGAGATTGCGCCAAAAGCAAATGTCAGCCAGCCCCAGAAGCTGATCGCCCTGATCGACCACTCAAATTTGACAGACGTTGATTGCCAATATTCTGTTTGGGAAGAGTCGATGATTGGCAAAAACGCGTCAAAACCAAACGTCAATGGATCGAACGCAAGATAGTCATCGGCTGCGGCACCATTAATAGCACCATTAACAAATGTCCCGCCGGACAGTGGCGCAATCGCATCAGACTCGAATGCAAGTACGCCGAGCGTAAACGCAAGAGCGATTCCTGCAATTGCATGAATCATCGCCTTGAATGGCTTGAAGCCGTAGCCGATGAAGAGCGCGATCAGTTGCTTCCAGATGAGGTTCGGAAGCCGGCCAAACCCTCGTTTGCCGATAAATTCCCTCCTAAATTCCGAGCATTCCCATCGATGAAACCTGTCTTCCCGATCAAATCTCAACTTGCGCGCTGCATCTTCCTGACCCTCGCGCTCCAGCAGATTTGCAGCAACCGTCCACGGCCCAGGATCAAACGGTTCGTCACCAGCGCATCCGCATCTTACGACTCTCAGTCGACGGATTTCGCAACACCCCTTCGAGTGACGCCCGGTAAACGGCTCGTTTCCGGCAAGCAGCGTCGCCCAAACTTTCGAGTCAAGGGTTGATTCTTCTAGGCGTTCATATTCGAAGCCCTTCAACGTAATTTGGCGATCAGCGATCTCGAAAACTGACCAATCATCGTCGCCACTCCCACCGTTGGAATCGTTGTGACCGACCTCGAAGATTGCTGCGTCTGTTTGGAATACCACAATTCTGGGAGATATTGTTGCGAACGGAAAAATTGGACTGTCAATGCTCCAGCCATCACCTGCGTTCCGACAGGCGTTGGTTTCCTTTAACGGCCGATTTCTGCCCTTCGGGCCGACGACCAACCGTCCAGTTCGATTACGCCGGGCGAACCGATTCAGTACTAGCTTCCCGCCGATTGAACAATTATAGATTGAAAGGCTGTTGAAGTACTCCTCGTTAAATCCACCAAAGAACGCACCGCTGCATTTTAGGTCGCCACTAACTCTGGTCGTGTGAATGAGAACTGAACCGCAGGTCGACTCAAAAAACTCCTTTTGTTCAGAGAATTTGATGTCGCCGCCGATTGTCACGCCGCGAATTTGCAGGGCGACGCCTTTGTCGCCCCCTGCGCCGCGCCCATTGAGCGACAAGCCAGCAAGAATGAGTCCCCCCTTGATATCGGCGCCGGAAAAATTAACGGCGCCATTCGCGACGCAAACGCGTCCGTCTTGACCTCGCCCGATTTCGACATCGCCGCCGAATCTGCCGTTTAGTGCGCTGATCCCTTCCGGCAGCGATGTCCCCGTGATCAGAAAGCCGCCTCCAATCTCGCAATCATCGAGACAAAGTCGCTTGAAGCCGGAGAGATTATCGAGGACGAGACGCCCCGCAATCTTCAGCCGCCCTCCGGCGAGGCCACCCCTCACATCGACAAGCCGCTCAAACGCCGCCGTCCCCGTATCGGGGATGAGTTCTGTTTCCTCCACGTCTCGGGATGCATGCAGTTGCGGGTCGGACAAGACCATGCGGATATTTCTGAGCGTCAAGGATTGCAGGTCCGCGCCGGAAAGGTCGAGCGGCCCAGCGATCTCAACATTGTCGAAGACGATGTCCTTTGCGGCGATCAATCCGCTCCAATCGAGCCCGCCGTCGAGGCGAACACGTCCGCCGCCGTCGATGACTAATCGCGCACTAGTGGGCTGAATCTCCTAAAGCGAGGGGTATAGGCTCTTCAACTTGACGCGTGCGTCGGCGGTTGTGAAGCGCCAATTGGCCTTTGCGTTGAGGGTATTTCGACGCGAGCGCCAGGCGTCGACTTCCGTCCTGAGCGCT
>JBGSNB010000110.1:0-1696 GCA_041739835.1 Parvularculaceae bacterium
TTGCGGCCGCGCTCGCGGGCGCGGCGCGCGGGGCGTCGATTATTCGCGTCCATGATGTTGCCGCGACCCGGCAGGCGCTGGCTGTGGCCGCCGCCATAGAAAAAGTCCCTTCGACGCGTTAAGAGATTTCTCGGCTAGGCCCGCTTATGATGGCCTGGCGAGAGGGAGTTTCGGCCATGCGTGGCGATGAGGACGCACCGGCGCCCAAGCAGGCGGAACGGAGATTTTTTGGCACCGACGGCGTGCGCGGTCTTGCCAATGCAGGGGCGATGACGCCGGACATGATCTTGAAGCTCGGCATGGCGGTCGGGCGATATTTCCGGAACGGCGAGCACCGCCACCGGGTGGTGATCGGCAAGGATACGCGGCTTTCAGGCTACATGATCGAGCCGGCGTTGACGGCGGGATTCGCCGCCTCCGGCATGGACGTATTTCTGTTGGGGCCGCTGCCGACTCCGGCAATGGCGATGCTGACGCGGTCGCTGCGCGCTGACCTAGGCGTCATGATCTCCGCTTCCCACAATCTGTATCCGGACAATGGCGTCAAATTCTTCGGGCCGGACGGCTACAAGCTGTCGGACGATGCAGAGCTTGAAATCGAGAGGCTGATGAGCGAGCCCGCGTCCGATGGCTTGGCTGCTTCCGCCGATCTTGGCCGCGTCAAACGCGTCGACGATGCGGGCGCACGCTATATCGAATTCGCCAAGAATGCTTTTCCGCGCGGGCTTTCTCTTTGCGGCCTTCGTGTCGTCGTCGATTGCGCGAACGGCGCCGCCTACAAGGTCGCGCCGACCGTGCTCTGGGAGTTGGGTGCGGAGGTAAAGGCGATCGGTGTCGATCCGGACGGCTTCAATATCAATCAGGATTGCGGCTCGACCGCGACAAAAGCGCTGCAACAGGCAGTTGGCGAATATCGCGCCGATATCGGCATCGCGCTCGACGGCGACGCTGACCGCGTCATCATCGTCGATGAAAAAGGCCGTACCGTCGACGGCGACCAGATTTTGGCGCTGATCGCCGCGAGCCTCAAGAAACGCGGCGATCTGCGAGGCGGCGGCGTCGTGTCGACAGTAATGGCGAATTTCGGCCTTGAAAGATTCCTGTCGGGCCTTGGCGTCAGGCTTGAACGCGCCAAGGTGGGCGACCGCTACGTCGTCGAGGCGATGCGCGCCAAGGGCATGAATGTCGGGGGAGAACCTTCGGGGCACATCATCCTCAGCGATTATTCGACCACCGGCGACGGCCTCGTCACGGCGCTCCAGGTGCTTGCTGTCGTCGCCGGCGAAAGTCGAAAAGTGAGCGAGGCCTGCCGAAATTTCGATCCGGCGCCGCAAATTTTGAAGAATGTCCGCGTCAACGCCGTCGCCCCGCTCGAGAATGCCGCTGTCAAAGCGGCGATCGCCGCCGGGCAGGCAAATCTCGGCAAGGCGGGCCGCGTCGTCATCCGCAAGTCCGGCACCGAGCCGCTGATCCGCGTCATGGCGGAAGGCGAAGACCAGAAACTCGTTGCCGCCGTCGTCGACGAAATTTGCGCGGCCATCGAAAGAGCCAAGGGCTAGTGGCCTGCACCGGTTAATTTGACTCATGTTCGGCGGCTTCGAACGCTGATTCCTACCCTGTCGTGGTAATAACCGACAAGGGTGGATCGATATGGCGGCCAAGAAATTCATCGTCGAACTCGACGCGAGCGAGCGCG
>JBGSNB010000111.1:0-6968 GCA_041739835.1 Parvularculaceae bacterium
CGCGCTCGCTCGCGTCGAGTTCGACGATGAATTTCTTGGCCGCCATATCGATCCACCCTTGTCGGTTATTACCACGACAGGGTAGGAATCAGCGTTCGAAGCCGCCGAACATGAGTCAAATTAACCGGTGCAGGCCACTAGGATGCGCGCGTTGCTAGGGAGATTGTCATGGCGGACGGCGCACAAAGAACAGCCTGGTGGCTCAGCGGGAATTTCGCGCCGGTCGAAAAAGAGGTCGAGGCGTTCGATCTTGCGGTCGAAGGCGCCCTGCCGCCTAGACATTCGGGCGTATTCATGCGGACGGGGCCCAACCCGACGCGCGAGCCTAGTCCGCACTGGTTTCTTGGCGACGGCATGGTGCATGGCGTCCGAATAGAGAAGGGGAAGGCGCGCTGGTATCGCAACCGCTATGTCGATACCGTGCTGCGACAACGCAATGTTTCGACCCGCGATATTTCAATTTATGGCGATCGAACCGCGTCGACCGCCAATACAAATATCGTACGCCATGCGGGCCGCATCTTCGCGCTTGAAGAAGCGCATTTCCCCTATGAGATTACCGCCGAGCTTGGAACAAGGGGTTGCGAGAATTTCGGCGGAAAGCTGACGACCGCGCTGACCGCACATCCGAAAATCTGTCCTGAGACCGGCGAGATGCTCGCCTTCGGTTATGGCTTCATGCCGCCTTATCTCACTTATCATCGGTTCGACCGCGAGGGCCGGCTTGTTCAGTCGGAGGAAATTCCGGTCGGCGGACCGACGATGATTCACGATTTCGGCGTCACCCGTCGCCATGTGATTTTCATGGATCTGCCGATCGTGTTCGACATGGCGACCGCGATGCAAGGCGGCATGCCCTATCGCTGGAGCGACGACTATCCGGCGCGCCTCGGCGTGATGCCGCGAAACGGCTCGGCGAGCGATCTCAAATGGTTCGATATTCCGTCCTGCTATGTTTTTCATCCGCTGAACGCCTATGACGATGGCGACGCTATCGTGCTCGATGTCGCGCGCTATGAAAGAATGTGGGTGAAAGGGTTCGACGTCCCGGCGCATCTCCATCGCTTCCGGCTTGATTTGAAGACGGGAATAGCGAAAGGCGAACAGCTCGACGATTATCCGGTGGAATTCCCCCGCGTGCGCGATGAAAAGGCAGGCTTCAAGCACCGCTACGGCTACGCGATCACGACGCACGAGGGCGACGACGCCGGCTTCACGCTCGGGACCGGCATCGTCAAATTCGATCTTGATCGCGGCGAGACGAAACTCGCCGATCTCGGCAAGGGCAGGCTGCCGAGCGAGACGGTCTTTGCCGCGTCGGGCGCCGGCGAGGATGAGGGCTACCTTCTGTCGATTGTCTATGACGCGGCGCGCGGCGGCTCCGACTTCATCGTCCTTGACGCGACGGACCTCGCAAAGGGCCCGATTGCAACGGTCGCGTTGCCGCAGCGCGTGCCGTTCGGGTTTCATGGGGCGTGGTTCGCGGATTGACGCGTTCGTGATCAATCTTGTCTATGCGGGCCGCTATATTTTGCCTATGCTTTTCAGCAAAATCGAGGGGTAATCATCATGAGAATTGGAATTGCGCTCGCTGCGGCGGCGTTCGCCTGCTCGGGTTGCGCCACTGTCGTTCGCGGCGCGAAGGACGACGCCAAATTTGAGAGCGAGCCGGCCGGCGCGACAGTCACGGTCGAATCGATCAGCTCCGACAAGCTCGGGCCATTCGACTGCAAGACTCCCTGCGAACTTGAGTTGAAGCGCAAGCGCGAGTGGAATGTCGTCTTTATGCTCGACGGACATAAGCCAGCGACCGGTACGCTGAAGCCGAAAGTGACCGGCGGCGGCGTCGCTTCCGGCGCTGGGAATATCATTGCCGGCGGCATCATCGGTATCGGCGTCGACGCCGGCACCGGCGCCAATCTCGATCTTCGTCCCAATCCGATGAAGGCGCGTCTGGCGCCGGTCGATTCTGCAAATGACTCGACCATCCTTTCCGAAGACCAGCTCGAAGCGGAGGAGAAGGCCGCCGAATCCGCTAGATCAACGAAGGGCGCGCCCGCCTCCGCGACGATCGAAACTGCCGCAGCAGATGAACGCGCTGCGGCGAATGCAACGCCATCGACCCCTGACGCGACGTCCGGCGCGCCGGAACCGCAGACGACAGGACCCGTTGATCCGGCGGCCGATGCGGTCGCGCCGGAAGTGACGGGTGCACCGCGGCCGAAGAACTGAGGCTCCATTTGCGTATTCTTTGACAGATGCCGTCGCCGCCGATCACCGTTCACGCGGAGGTCGCGACGCGAATGGGCGGGCAGGAACGCAATCTGACATCGGCGGAGCTGCTGCTCCTGCCGTCGCCGCTCGCCGACTTCGTGGATCTTGGCGCCGTCCGCATCAGCCGGCGATGGCACACGCCGTTTGCGGCGCTGCTGAAGGTCACAGTCGTTCGCGGCGCCCGCATATTCTGGGCGAATGCGCCGGATGAGGCGACGACGCTCTCCGAGCGCGCGCATCTTGCGCATGAGTTGACGCATGTCTGGCAGTACCGCGCGCTGCGGCGCACTGGGCTCGAATTGCTGGCGAGCCGCACCTACCATTACCGGCTCGATTCCGACCGCGTGTTTCATTCCTATGGCTATGAACAGCAGGCGGCGATCGTCGAGGATTATGTGCGTCTCAGGGATGACGCGCCGCTGCGATGGGCTTTGTCGCCCGCCGCATCGCTCGTGAATTATGAGCGCGTCATCGAGAGCGCCGCTGGCGTGCGCCGCTGAAAACTGGTTCAGTGAGGCCTCTCATTGCCGGAGCCTGCCATGTCAGACGCGCGCATCGCCGCCACGCCCCGCGGGCCGCTTGCCGGCGTTCGCATTCTCGATCTCTCCCGCGTGCTCGCCGGACCCTATTGCACGACCTTGCTGTGGGAGCTTGGAGCAGAGGTCCTGAAGATCGAACAGCCGGGCCATGGCGACGATACGCGCGCATTTCCGCCGTTCCAAAATGGCGAGAGCGTCTATTTCGCCTCGATCAATCGCGGCAAGCGCTCGCTCGCGCTCAATTTGAAGAACGCCGATGACAAACGCGTCTTCGAGGACCTGCTCGGCCGCGCCGATGTGCTGGTCGAGAATTTCCGCCCCGGCGCGATGCAGAAATTCGGCCTGCATTTTGATGCGGTGAAGGACCGTTATCCCGCGCTGATTTATGCGTCGATTTCGGGCTTCGGCCATTCGGGGCCGTACCGCGAATTGCCGGCCTATGATCTCATCGTGCAAGCGCTCGGCGGCATGATCTCGATCAACGGCAAGGAGGGCGAGCCGGGCGTGCGCCTCGGTATATCGCTCGGCGATCTTGCGGCCGGGACTTTCGCGGCGCTGGCGATCGCATCCGCGCTCTTTGAACGTCGGGCCAGCGGCAAGGGACGCTTCATCGATATCGCCATGCTCGATGTGCAGACGATGCTGCTGGAAAGCGCGCTGGTGCGCCAATTGGCGACCGGCGAGACGCAGAAGCCGACCGGCTCGCGCCATCCGGTGATTACGCCGTTCGACGTCTTTGCGGCGAAAGACGGGCCGGTCGCCATCGGCTGCGCCAATGACAGCCTCTTCAACGATTTCTGCGATGCGATCGACCGCAGCGCCTTCAAGGAAGATCCGCGCTACGCAAATCTCTACGCACGCTACGCCAATCACGAGGCGTTGAAACGCGACATTGAAATCGCGCTGGCCCGGCGAAGCGTAGCCGAATGGGTGGCGATCTTGCGCGCGCGCGGAGTTCCCGTCGCGCCGATTCACACGATGGCGGAAGTCGTCAACGATCGGCAGCTGAAGGCCCGCAACATGTTCGTCACGGTTGAAGATCAGGAAATGGGCGGGCTGACGATGACCGGGAGCGCCTTCAAGATATCCGGCTATGAGCAATCTCCGACACGCCCGCCGGCGCCCAATCTCGACGAGGCGCGCGCCGATATTCTCGCTGAACTCGGCCGTCCCGCCGAGGAAAAGCGCAAACGCGTGAAGGGGCCGGAACGCCCGCAGATATGGTGACCAATTTCCGCTTCAGGGAGGACTTCATGGGACCGCTCGCCGATGCAAGACCTGTCATCATCGTCTGCACGCGCGACCGCGCAATGTCGGAGCCGTTTTATCGCGACGTGCTCGGCCTCCGCATGACGGGGTCAGACGACTTCGCCGCGATCTTCGACATCGGCGGCGCGCCGCTGCGCTTGTCGGCGGTCGCCGACTGGAAGGCGCACGAACATACGATTTTCGGATTTGCGGTCGGCGACATCAAGCGCGTCGTCGCGGAACTCGCCAAGAAGGGTGTCGCTTGCAAGGTTTATCCCGGATTTGGTCAAGATGCGGACGGCGTCTGGACGGCGCCTGACGGTTCGGCGTGCGTCGCATGGTTTAACGATCCTGACGGCAATAATCTCAGCCTCACCGAATTCTCGCGCCCATGAAAAAGGCCGGGAGCGATCCCGGCCTTTCCCCCATATATCCGGCGCAGTTTCCTACGACGAATAATACATGGCGAACTCAACCGGGTGCGGCGTGATTTCGAACCGCTTCACTTCCGTCATCTTGAGATCGATATAGGCGTCGATCTGATCGTCGTTGAAGACATTGCCCTTTTTCAGGAAGGCGCGATCCTTGTCGAGGCTGCCGAGCGCATCGCGCAGGCTGGCGCAGACATGCGGTATATCCTTCAGCTCGGCCGGCGGGAGGTCGTAAAGGTCCTTGTCCATCGGCTCGCCCGGATGGATGCGGTTCTCGATGCCGTCGAGGCCGGCCATCATCAGCGCCGCGAACGTCAGATAAGGATTTCCGGCGGGGTCGGGGAAGCGCACTTCGATGCGCTTGCCTTTCGGCGAGGGCACCCATGGAATCCGGATCGACGCCGACCGGTTGCGCGCCGAGTAGGCGAGCAGCACCGGCGCTTCATAGCCCGGCACCAGGCGCTTGTAGGAATTCGTCGTCGAATTCGCGAAAGCGTTGATCGCGCGCGCGTGCTTGATGATGCCGCCGATATAGTAAAGGCAGGTCTCGGAAAGGTCCGCATACCGATCGCCGGCGAACAGCGGCTTGCCGTTCTTCCAGATCGACTGGTGGACATGCATGCCCGAGCCGTTGTCGCCGAACACGGGCTTGGCCATGAACGTCGCCGACTTGCCGTAGGCGTGGGCGACCTGGTGGATGATGTATTTGTACATCTGCATCCGGTCCGCCATGGTCGTCAGATTGGCGAACTTCATGCCGAGTTCGTGCTGCGACGGCGCGACTTCGTGGTGGTGCTTTTCCGGCTTCAGGCCGAGATCGCCCATGATCGACAGCATCTCGGTGCGCATGTCCTGCGCCGAATCGACCGGCGGCACCGGAAAATAGCCGCCTTTGGGGCCCGGGCGGTGCGCGAGGTTGCCGCCTTCATAGGCGGTCGACGAATTATAGGGTCCCTCATCGGAGTCGAGCGAGAAGCCCATATTGTGCTGCTCGGTCGACCATTTGACGTCGTCGAAAACGAAGAATTCCGCCTCCGGACCAAAATACGCCGTGTCGCCGATCCCGGTCGATTGCAGGAATGCTTCCGCCGCTTTTGCGGTGGTGCGCGGATCGCGGCTGTAAGGCTGCCCGGTCGCGGGATCGAGGATGTCGCAAATGAGGGTCAGCGTCGGCGTCGCGAAGAACGGATCTTCAAACGCCGTCGTCGGATCCGGCATCAAGATCATGTCGCTTTCGTTGATCGCCTTCCAGCCGGCGATCGACGAGCCGTCGAACATGGTGCCTTCCTCGAACATGTCGGCGTCGACCATGTCGCGGTCGAAGGTGACGTGTTGCCATTTGCCGCGCGTGTCGGTGAAGCGCAGATCGACGAAACGGATGTCTTTGTCCTTGATGCGTTTCAGGACGGCGTCAGCAGAAGACATTTAGGGAAACTCCTTCCTCGGGTTGCCGCAATCCGGCGCCCGGGGCGGGAGAGGACCCCGCCCAAAAACCGCAGTCTCGGGGGCCGACCGATTTGTGAACGAAAGATGATGGCCGGACCGGACGGAAATCAACTGGATTTTTTGCACTGCAATAAAAGCGAGTGCAATTCGCTATATTCGTCCAAAATAATAGCTGCTTACGCCAAGATACCAGCAAAAACGACTATATTGCGTCGTCTCCGATCTCGCCTGTGCGAATTCGGATCACGGTCTCGACATTGTAGACGAAGATTTTTCCATCGCCGATTCGGCCGGAATGGGCAGCCTCGCGGATCGCCTCGACGGCGCGCGCCGCCAGGCTGTCGGTGGTGACGATCTCGATTTTCACCTTGGGCAGAAAATCGACGACATATTCGGCGCCCCGATAAAGCTCGGTGTGCCCTTTCTGGCGCCCGAAGCCGCGCACATCTGTCACTGTCATCCCCTGCAGGCCGATTTCGTGCAGCGCCTCCTTTACGTCGTCGAGCTTGAACGGCTTTATGATGGCTTCGATCTTTTTCATGGAATCGACTCGCGGGAGCTGCCCGCGGGGAGATCAACGGTTCTTGAGGAGCAAGTCAACTGATCCCTCCCTTCGTCCTTCTGACCGCCGATGAGACGCGCCTCGTCGAGGAAGCCGCCGTCAAAGGCGGGCTGTCGGGCGCCGCCATGATGGAGGCGGCGGGTTCGGCCGCCGCATCGTTCATTATACGGAGCATTGACCGGCGTCCGGCCGCGATCCTGTGCGGGCCCGGCAACAATGGGGGCGACGGATTTGTCGTCGCGCGCAAGCTGAAGGAGGAGGGATGGACCATCCGCGTCGGCCTGCTCGGCGATAAAGCCGCTCTGAAGGGCGACGCGGCGCTGATGGCGCGGCTCTATGACGGGGCGGTCGAGCCGTTGTCGCCGTCGGTCATGGAGGGCGCCGGGCTCGTCATCGATGCGCTTTTTGGAACGGGCCTTGCCCGGCCGGTCGAAGGCGCTGCGCGCGATGCGATCCTCGCCGCCAATG
>JBGSNB010000119.1:0-3559 GCA_041739835.1 Parvularculaceae bacterium
ATCTGAAGCGAATGATCTCGATCCTTGGCGCCGGGACGCTCATGAAGGTGTTTGCTGGGTAGCGAAGCCGCAACGCGGCGATCGCGGCTTCAATTTGCGCGCCGTCGGCTGCATTCACGAGTTTTCGCACAGCCTCTCCCCTGAGGCGGCGCCGGGCCGTTTGCGCGCCACCGGCCGATTGTCTCCGGCGCCCGGCTTGCCCCATGAAGGCTGGTCGGGGCGAAGACGGGACGACGATGGACGGCGCGCGGCTGAAAGACCAGACGGACATCGAGGCCCTCGCGCGCGGCAAGCACATTGTCGACCTGCTGATCGAGGAACGCGCCCGGACGCTGATCAAGTCGCCGTTTTGGCCGCTTTACCGCTCATTTCTCTACCCGCTCCTCAAGGAGCCGCAGGCCAAGCGCATGGCCGACATCATCGCCGACATGCCGGGGCGAGAGGCGATGGCGCATGTCAGCTCGATCCTGAAGCTTGCGGTGACGACCACCGGCTTTGAGCATGTTCCGGCGACCGGCCGGATCATCATCGCTTCGGTTCATCCGACCGGCATTGCGGACGGCGTCGCCATGTATGATGCGCTCAGCGCGCGTCGCGCCGACGCGGTGTTCTTCGCGAATCGCGACGCCATCCGCGTCGCGCCCGGCCTCAGCGACCTGATCATCCCGGTCGAATGGGTGCTGGAGAAGCGGACGCGCCAGCGGTCGCGCGAAACGCTGATCGAGGCGAAGAAGGCGTTCACGGACGAGCGCTGCGTCGTCATCTTTCCGTCCGGGCGCCTCGCCTTCATGGACGAGAACAAGAAACTCGTCGAGCGCGACTGGATGACGTCCGTCGCGATCTTCGCGCGCAAATATGACTGCGCAGTGATCCCGACGCATCTGCGGGCGCGCAATTCCTGGCTCTATTACTGGTTCTGGCGGCTCAACACCGAATTGCGGGACATCACGCTCTTCAATGAACTGCTGAACAAGCGCGGCAAGCCCTATCACTTCACCTTCGGCGCGCCGATCGCGCCCGAAGCGCTTGATGGCGACCCGGTCGCGGTGACGAAGGCGCTGCGCGAACACGCCGCCTATGACGTGCCGGCGGGCAGGGCCTGGGCGTCGCTCGCGGACCGCTGACGGTCGCGATTATAGGTGAGCTCGAGGAAGACGTCCTCAAGATCGGCTTCGACTGTCGTCAGATCCTTGATCCTGACGCCCGCCGCCTGCAGCCGTTCGATGATCGACGATACTTCGCAGCTGCTGGGCTGATAGGGAATGGCGATCTTCCCGTCGCTTTTCAGGTCCGCGGTATACGGATGAAGCGCCGGCGCGGCGCTGAGCGGGTCCGCGGGCGTCACCAGCAGCATCTTCGAATCAAGCGAGCCGACCAGCTTCTCCGTCGGCTCGCAGGCGACGACGTCGCCCTGATGAATGATGGCGATGCGGTCGCAAAGCTCTTGCGCTTCTTCGAGGTAATGGGTCGTCAGCACGATCGTCACGCCCTTCGCATGCAGCGCGAGCACATGCTCCCATAACTGCTTGCGCAGCTCGATGTCGACGCCGGCGGTCGGCTCGTCGAGGATCAGGATCGGCGGCGCGTGCACCATCGCCTTGGCGACAAGCAGGCGGCGCTTCATGCCGCCGGACAACATGCGCACATAGGCGTTCGCCTTGTCCTCGAGGCCGAGCGCCGTGAGGATCTCCATGGTCCGCCTCTCGCCCTTCGGAACGCCATAGAGTCCGGCCTGGATGTCGAGCGCTTCCTTCGGCGTGAAGAAGACATCCATGTTGATTTCCTGCGGCACAACGCCGATCGCCGCGCGCGACTGCCGCGGGTTCTTGTCGATGTCGAAACCCCAGACGCTGACCGAGCCCCCGGTCTTGGTAACAAGCCCGGCGAGGATGTTGATGAAGGTCGACTTTCCGGCGCCGTTCGGTCCGAGGAGGCCGAAGATCGACCCGACCGGAATCTCGAGGTCGATGCCTTTCAGCGCTTCCTTGGCGGGCGCTTTCCTGGTCGCCGCATAAGTCTTGCGCAATCCCTTCGCCGCGATCGCGGCCGTCGTGACGGACATGGTTTGGCAGCCTTTTGACCCGTGATGATACCACGGCGCCGTCGCCGCGGGTCAACGGGGCGACGGCGCAGTTTTGCTGACCCTTGACTCAGCGCGGCGCCGAACTGCATGGGATGGCGGTCGCCAGCTTCAAACAGACTCTATGTCCGACGTCAGAACAAAAGCGCCGCCGCCCGAGATCATCTATGTCGATGTGCGCCGGGTCGCCTGCCAGGGAGACGGCGGCGCGCTCGGCCATCCGCAGGTCTGGTATGCGCTCGACGACGGCGAGGCCGAATGCGGCTATTGCGATCGCAAATTCATTTATGATCCGGAGAAGGCGAAGCGTTAGCTTCGCGATCTCGCGAGCTTCAACAGGTCCCGGGCTTTCGGCGGCGCGGATTGCAGGATCGCCGCCCGGAAAATGCGTCCCATGACGCGCGCAAGCGCCAGCGCAAAGGCGAGCATCAGGCAGGTCGCGCCGAAAATCTCCCAGATCGGCGGATCGGCGGCGGCGCGCATCATCACCGCGTAGGGCGTATAGATCGGGATCCAGGTCAGGATCGACGCGACGAGCCCGTTGGGATTCTGGAACACCATGATCATGAAGGGAAGCGGCGCGAAGACCAGCATCATCACCGGTCCCATGTAACTCTGCGCGTCCTGCAGCGAATTCGACACGGCGCCGATCGCGAGGAAGATCATGGCGAATATCGCATAGGCGCAGAAGAAGTAGAAAAGATAGATCGCGAGGAACCAGGAATCGAAGAGCACGTCGATCAGGTTGCGCAAGGTGTCGCCGCCGCCGCCGACCAGCGCCAGCGCAAGGCCGCCGATGAGGAACACCGCCGGCATGGTGAGCCCGACCGCTGCGATTCCAACCAGCTTGCCGAGCATCAACTGGTTCGCCGTCACCGACGACAGCAGGATCTCGACGATCTTGTTCGACCGCTCCTCGATCGTGTTGGTCAAGAGCAGATTGCCGACGCCGAACACGACGACCAGCAGCATGTAGGTCATCGCCGCCGGAATGACCGCCGAGCGCAGGCGATCGACATCCTCCAGTTCGCCGCCGCCCCTGACCTTGTCGGGGCGATAGGGCTTCAGCGGCGCTTCGACATCGGCGAGCGCGTCGAGCTGGCCGGCGGAAAGCCCGTAGCTTTCGGAGAGCTTGCGGCGCGCCGTCGAGGTGAGCGCGCGCGACACCGCGAATTCAAGGCCCGGATCGGTCAGATTGTTGCTCCAGAACTGCGCTTCCTCGCCGTCTTCGCTGCCGGTGTAGCCGCGCGGAATGATCACCGCGGCGAAGAGACCGGATGCGTTTTCGGAGCCGGGATAGGGCTTGGCGTCGAGGAGATATGGGCGCAGCGCTTCCGCCGCGGCGTCGACCGTCGGAGCGGCGGCTGCGTCATCGGCAAGTTCGAGCCGCCGGAATTGCGTTCTCGGCGCGACGAACAGGGGCGCGCCTTTCTTCAGCTTTCCCTCGACCGCCTTGCGTGCGCCCTCGACGCCGCCGGC
>JBGSNB010000136.1:0-2362 GCA_041739835.1 Parvularculaceae bacterium
ATAGGCTGTCACGCCCGCCGGCGGATCGAGCGCGTCGCCCGAGCGCATCACCAGACGCAACGCCGCGCCGAGCGGAAACATCGTGTAGCCCGCGACCCAGCCGACGAAGTCAATGATTGCCGGCGCCAGCGGCATGGCCGGCAAGATGCGTTCAATCGTCTTCAGCTTTGCGGCGACCAGCGCGTCCGGGTCGCCGGGCCAGACGACCCCGGCGATCACATGGCCGCCGAACGGCGCTTCGACCCAGCTGCCGACGGGGATTTCAGCCGGGGCGAGGTAATCATAGGCCTTGCCGAGCGGCAGCGGGAACAGCACTTTGACCCGGCGCGGCGCGGCGGCGTCGGCGTTAACCGCGTCTTCCTGATCTATCGCTCCCTGCAAGCTTGATCCTCAGGCCGGTTTCGGGTGAATTACGCCCGCCGCCGGGGGCCCGCGGCGCGTGGGTTTTCAAAGGCGTGACGGCGCAATGCGTAATCTCTTTCTGTTTCTCGTCTCCGCCGTCGGCGCAAGCCTTTTCCTGACCGCACCGGCCGCCGCAAAATACAGCCTTTGCAACAAGACGAGTTACGCGCTGTCGGCGGCGATCGGCTATGTCGACAGCGACCGGCTGGCGACGCGCGGCTGGTGGCGGCTGCGCCCCGGCCAGTGCAAGGTCGTGCTGACCGAGCCGACCAATCCCGGCCGCTATTTCGTCTATGCGGAGGCGGTCGCCGGTCACAAGGGGCCCTTGCGCGCGTGGTCGGGCGAAACGCCCCTCTGCGTCGAGAACAATGGCTTCTTCAACCTGCGCAATCAGGAAGTCTGCCGCGACGATCCGGCCAAGCAGCGCAATTTCTTCGATGTCGAGGTGACGCCCGCCGCCGGCGGCAACTGGCAG
Organism: Parvularculaceae bacterium; assembly: GCA_041739835.1. GTDB lineage: Bacteria > Pseudomonadota > Alphaproteobacteria > Caulobacterales > Parvularculaceae > Amphiplicatus. The sequence goes on from JBGSNB010000136.1 coordinate 878, forward strand.
ACCGATTTCGCGGAAGCCGCCAATTACACTGTCTACAGCGCCGAGGTCGCCGGCGTGCAGCGCCTGCTCAACGATCTCGGCCTGGCGAGTTCGCGCATCGACGGCTCGCTCGGCCGCGAGACGCAGCGCCTCTTGACCGTTTATCGCAAGGAAAAAAGCATCGGCGAGGGCCCGGTGATCGACGACGCGACGATCGACGCGATGATCGAGGAGGCGAACGCCCGCGAAGCCAAGCTCGGCCTCTTCTTCTGCAACAAGACCGAACAGCCGGTATGGTCGGCGCTCGCCGAACCCAAGGGCGAGAGCCGCTATGAATCGCGCGGTTGGTGGAAGCTTGAGCCCGGCGATTGCGCCAAGGTGGTGAAGGGCGCCCTCACCGCCGATCATTTCTACGCCTATGGCGTCGTCGAAGACGCGCGCGGCGAGCGGCGGCTCGCCGGCGGCGACAAGAGTTTTTGCGTGAATGCGGTGCGCTTCTCCTCCTCGACCGATACGACCTGCGCCGATCAGGAGCTGGACGAAGCGGTGTTCCGCCGCGTCGAGATCGGCGGGCAGGCCTCCGCGACCTTTGACTTCGCCGCCGACAGCTTCGTCGCGCCGCCAAGCGAAGCGCCGGCGCAATAGAGCGATGGCCGACCTCAGGCACGTCGAAAGCTGGGTCTTCGATCTCGACAACACGCTGTATCCGGCGGAGTGCCACCTCTTCCGTCAGATCGACGCGAAGATGACCGACTTCATCCGCCTGGCTGTCGGCGTCGATCACGGCGAGGCGCGGCGGCTGCAAAAGCACTATTATGTCAAATACGGGACGACGCTCAGTGGGCTGATGATCGAGCACAACACGCCGCCCGACGAGTTTCTCGACTTCGTGCACGATATCGACCATTCAGTGGTGCCGGCGAACGCCGGCCTTCGCGCCGCGATCGAAGCCCTGCCCGGCCGGCGCTATATCTTCACCAACGGCTCGGTCGCGCATGCCGACAAGGTGCTTGGCCGCATCGGCCTGCTCGGCCTCTTTGATGATGTCTTCGACATTCGCGCCGCCGACTGGACGCCCAAGCCCCACGCCGCGACCTATGAGAGGTTCCTCGCGGCGACCGCCGTCCGCCCGAGGGAATCGGCGATGTTCGAGGACCTTGCGCATAATCTCGAAGCCGCGCACGCGCTCGGCATGACGACGGTGCTTGTCGCTCAGGAAGCGACCTGGTTCGCCGATGAGCCCGCCGACAAGCGTCCGGCAAGGCCCGGCGATCTGACGCCGGCCCATGTGCACCATGTGACCGACGATCTCGCGGCGTTCCTGGCGAGCGTCAAAACCAACGCGACCGCCTGAAGCCCGGGAAGAAAGCCGCCATGACGTCACGCGACGACCTTGCACACCGCATCGAAGCGCTCTGGGAACAGCGCGCAGGCCTTTCTCCCGCGACAACAGGCGACGCGCGCGAGACGGTCGGTGACGCGCTGGCGCTGCTCGACAGCGGCCGC
>JBGSNB010000226.1:0-1817 GCA_041739835.1 Parvularculaceae bacterium
GCCGGCGGCAAGCAAGGCGGCGGCGGAGATGCCTGCCGATCTGGCGAAAAACGACATCGATACACCCCTCAAGCAAACGCCAGCAGCACCGCGCTGATCGATATGACAGACAAAGCGGTCGTGACCGCAATCGCCGCCGCCGTTTCGTCCGCATAGCGGCCATATTGGCTCGCCATCACAAAGGCGCCGACGGCTGTCGGCACGACAGTGAAGAGCGCCAGCGCGCCGCGATCGGCGGCATCTTCAATGCCGAACAGGGCCGCTGCGGCAAATGCCGACGCCGGCAACAGCGCCATTTTGACGGCGGCGATCGCCAGCGTCTTGCCGAAGGTCTCGCGGATCGGCGGCAGCGCGCGGGTCGCAAAAAAGAGGCCGAGCGAGAAAAGGGCGACCGGCCCCGCCGCCCTGCCCAGAATGTCGAAGAAGGACCGCGCCGGTCCCGGCAGCGACAGCCCCATTGAAGCGAAGGCGAATCCCGCCAGCGCGGCGGCGACCAGCGGATTGCCAAGCGGCCGTCTGAAGAAATTGAGCACGCGCATGGCGAAGGGCGTCGCGGCGGCGGCGTCGCGCGGGCTCATCAGGGCGGCGCCAAGTCCGATCATCAAAATGCCTTCGACCAGCATCAAGGTCACGAAGGGCCGCACCCATCCCTCGATGCCGATCGCGATCGGCAATCCGAGAAAGACCGCATTGCCGATGACGGACGCAAAAGCGTGCGCGCCGGCCGCTTGCGGCTCCAGCGCGAACGCCATTCTCGCGACGATATAAGCAACGCCCATCGCTCCGATCGCCGGCGCCCCATAGGCGAGCGCAAGGCGCGCGTCGGCGGCGCCAAGACCAGTGGCGCCGCTCATCAGCCCGAACAGCGCGGCCGGAAAACCGAAGCGGAACACGAAGCGGTTCAGCGCGGCGCTGTCGTTGGCGGTGGCGAGTTTCAATCGGCCGGCGAGCAGCCCCGCGGCGATCACGGCGAAAACCGGCAGCGCAACAGTAAGGACAGAATTCATCGATCGCGGAGGGAAGTAGAGATGAACTTCCTGCTTCGCGCGGTCAGCGCGCCAGCGTCAAGCGCCGCGGCGAGACCAAGGGCGGATCGGACAGGCGGGTTTCGCCTCAATCCCGGGGGCTGGGGGCGATAATAGAACCGGAATCTCAGGGGCCCGCCCGCCTGTCCGACCTGACCAAGCGTGCGAGCCGAATGCGGCGGCGCAGCGGGCGAATTGCGGCGAAACCGTGGTTAACGAAATCTTGATGCGACGTTTCGGAACGGGCCGGGCCGACAATTTCCTTGCCCTCGCGCGCAACCCGTTCAAAACTCAGGGTCGAATGCAGGTGACGCCGGACCAAATGAGGGCGGTCGCACGACCCGACGCGGTCGCGTTCACGCGCGAAGAGCTTTCGAAAATCCTCGGCCTTTACGGCCAGTTCGTCGCGGCGGGCGAGTGGCGCGATTATGCGATCGATCATCTGAAGGACGCGGCGGTCTTTTCGATCTTCCGGCGCGCAGCGGAAACCCCGGTCTACCGGGTCGAAAAGCGCCCGGCCCTTGCCGCCAGACAGGGCGCCTATGCAGTCGTCTCGATGACCGGCGTCATCTTGAAGCGCGGACACGATCTTGCGCAGGTGTTGAAGGCGTTCGACCGCCGCCGGTTCAAGCTCGCTGAATAGGCGGCTCGCCGGCCAAAGCCCGCAATCGTGATTATGCTTCGGCATAAGACAAGTTCAGGATGGCGCGATGAAGCTGTTATTGGCCCTTGCGGCGATGATGTTCGCGATCACCGCTGTCGCGGCGGAAGCGGCGGCGCCATGCGCCGCCG
>JBGSNB010000230.1:0-1696 GCA_041739835.1 Parvularculaceae bacterium
CGAGCGCATCGCCTCGATGGCGCGCACGGTCGATCGCGCGCCGGTCGCGGTGGTGATGCAGGGAATTTTTTGCGACAGCGCGGTCGTGCGGATCGAGCGCGAGTCCTTGATCGACAGCGCGCCCTCGGTGGTGTTGAACACGAGATGCACCTCGCCGTTCTTCAGCGCATCGACGATATGCGGACGGCCTTCCAGCACCTTGTTGACGCGCGCGACTTCAAGCCCCTGCGCCCTGAAATAATCCGCCGTGCCGCCGGTCGCGATGATGCTGAAGCCCATGTCGAGGAGACGGCGCGCCGCGCCGACCATCATCGGCTTGTCGGAATCGCGCAGCGAGATGAAGACGCAGCCGGTCATCGGGATGCGGGCGCCGACGCCGAGGAGGCTTTTTGCGCGCGCGCGGTCGAAATCGGCGTCAATGCCCATGGCTTCGCCGGTCGAGCGCATTTCCGGGCCGAGCACGGTGTCGACGCCGGGGAACCGCGAGAACGGAAACACCACTTCCTTCACCGCGACATGGGCGATGTCGGGGCGAACCAGCGCAAGTTCGCTCACCTTGACGCCCGCCATCACCTTGGCGCCGATGCCGGCGATCGGCATGCCCATTGTCTTGGCGACAAAAGGCACGGTGCGCGAGGCGCGCGGATTGACCTCCAGAATGTAGATGTCGTCGTCCTTGATCGCATATTGGACATTGACGAGTCCGACGACGCCGAGCGCAAGCGCAAGTTTCTTCGTCTGCTCTTCGAGTTCCTTCACGATCGCGTCGGGAAGCGTATAGGGCGGCAGCGAGCAGGCGCTGTCGCCGGAATGGATGCCCGCCTCCTCGATATGCTCCATGACGCCGGCGATGAAGACCTCGGCGCCGTCTGAGATCGCATCGACATCGACCTCCGACGCATTGTCGAGATAATGGTCGAGAAGAAGCGGCGCCGCCTTGCTGATTTCGATCTGCGCGGTCGCGAGGTAATGGCGCAGCGCGCCCTCGTCGCGGACGATCTCCATCGCCCGCCCGCCAAGCACATAAGACGGCCGCGTCACCAGCGGATAGCCGGCCTCCGCCGCGACGGCGATCGCCATCTCGCGCGAGGTTGCGGTGACATTCGCCGGCTGTTTGAGCCCGAGGCGCGCCACGAGTTTCTGGAAGCGCTCGCGGTCCTCGGCGAGATCGATCGCGTCGAACGGCGTTCCGAGGATCGGCACGCCTTCGCGGTCGAGCGTCGAGGCGAGCTTCAGCGGCGTTTGCCCGCCATATTGCACGATGACGCCGAGCAGTTCGCCGGAGCTCTGCTCCTTGCGGACGATCTCGAGCACGTCTTCAGCCGTCAGCGGCTCGAAATAGAGCCGGTCTGACGTGTCGTAATCCGTCGACACGGTTTCCGGATTGCAGTTGACCATGATCGATTCGATGCCGAGTTCTTCAAGCGCGAAGGCGGCGTGACAGCAGCAATAATCGAATTCAATCCCCTGGCCGATGCGGTTCGGGCCGCCGCCGAGGATGATGACTTTGCGCCGCGCGCTCGGCCGCGCTTCGCATTCGGGCGCGTCGCCGAACGCAGCTTCATAGGTCGAATACATATAGGGGGTCTTCGCCGCGAATTCCGCCGCGCAGGTGTCGATGCGCTTGTAGACCGGGCGGACTCCGCGCGCGTGGCGCAAGGCGCGCACGTCGACTTCGGCGCCGCCGGCAAGATCG
>JBGSNB010000498.1:0-2909 GCA_041739835.1 Parvularculaceae bacterium
CCTCGCCGCAGAAGTCGCGGCCTGGCAGGACAATCGCAACAAGCATCACGCCAAAGCCGATTGGCAGTTCACAACCGCCGACGCCCGCGTCAAACTCAAAAGGTTGTACCCCCAGTTCGAATGACTCACGGCACTAGGGCGCCTGAGCGTATGGCGAATGATGTATTCAAAGATTTGCTCCATCTTTCCAGTATAAGGATGCCGGAGCCGAAGATTTGGTGCTCCAAAGAACTTTTCCAATTCGTTACCGGCGGAAGGACTTACAAGTCGGGCCGGATTCTCGAACCCGATATTCTGCTCAAAAATTGATTTTAGCTCTTCGCCCCGCCAACGAATCTGAAAGATGTGCGCCGTCAGATTGGCGAGATCGGGAAGCATCCCTTTCTTGGCGTTAAATGCCTCCAACCTTATGGCGGCGAATGTCTTTATGTGAGGGTTGTGGCTGAATAACTGGCGAATAGCGAGCAACAGCCCGAATTGCGCGTCGTACCAGAACTCCTCCGCAAGCTGACCAAATAGACCGTGACGCTTCTGCTCAATGAGGTGGTGAGCGAAGAATTCATCGACGCTGTCGATGAAGATGGCCGTGGGACGATGTACTTTACTGTACATCGGTATCAAATGGGCTTGAAAGTCGCCGAATGCGGCGAAGAATAACTTCGGCGTTGCGCGCAACAGTTGCGCAAAGATTTGAAACGGATCGTTTAAATTGTCGTTCTCAAAAATATTCCGGACAGGTGCACTAAAGCGGTCAGGTGATATTTTCCCATGACTCTTGATCACGGCCGAGGTAATCGAGATTTGCCAGAGCGTACTCCAAAATTGCGAGTCGCTTCGGATATGCGTAATCTGCGAATCCTCGAACGGCGGTGCGTGGCCGGGGGGGGACATCGACTAACTTTTGATCTGGCAACAGTCTGTATTTTTCGTCAGGCAAAAGCCTGAAGCCGGACTTTTCGAGCGCTTTACGCTTGTATTTAATCAGTAAAGTCTTCCCGCAGCCTTTCGGCGCGAGAACGATGGTTCGAACCGTGTTCTCACGCGAAAGAAAATCCGTTATGGCGTCATTGACGAACAGACCCGATTGCGGGAGATCGCTTGTCGCTTCAAACTCGCGTGCATCGAGTATCCAGGGATTTGGCATTGAATTCTCTGCTGTGTCCCCTCATGAACTCCCGGAGAAAACCAATTTGGTCTGCCCGAGATTCGCGGACGGCCGCATAAGCTATCATTGCTAATTCCTCGGACGCAATCGGGCTGAGATTTCCGAGCGTCAAAAGACGCCGCCGCCCACCAGCCAGCGGATTAAAGTCATGGTTCAAGGGCCGCAGGCGGATTCATCCTCGAAACAGGGCGACCCATTCCTCCGCTGCACCTCGGTCGCCAGCCCGGTACTTGGCGTCATCACCACGCCGTTTCACTCTCGCGAGGATTAGCCCGTCTTATTCACCAAAAATAGGGTAACTACCGCGGCGCGGGAATTATTTGCGGGGCGCGCGCGCGGAATTTTTGCGTCCGGTTGCGCCGCGATTTGATTTTGGATTCTTTGGTTGGAGGTTTCGACGGCGGGTTTGGCGCGGCGACAGCGCCGCGTCGGTCAGGGTCCGGCGGCGGCGAAGCGTCCGGCGAGATGTCGAAAAAGCTCTGCATGCGGACAGGCGGTCGGCAATGAGGTCCGAATGCGTGCGACGTCTTCGACCACGCGCGCGGCGATCTTGATCAGATTGGCACGCGACATCGACCACGGCCTCTTCATTCCGATGATGCTGTCCTTTCCGGACGCCGACATTCCGATGATCAAAATGTCGGTCGACAAGAGCTTCGATCCGCAGCTTCATCTCGACGCCGGCAAGGTGCTCGCCCCCTTGCGCGCGGAAAGCGTTCTCATCGTCGGGTCAGGCATGAGCTTCCACAATATGCGCGGCTACGGCGATCCGCGTTTCACCGCGCCATCCCAAGCGTTCGACTTTTGGCTCATCGCCGCGGCCGGCGCGGACGCCGAAAAGCGCGAGGTGCTGCTCGCCTCGCGGAGCGACGCGCCCTGGGGGCGCCTCTCGCATCCGCGCGAGGAACATCTCCTGCCGCTCATGGTCGCCGCTGGCGCGTCGAACGGCAAGGGCCAGCGTATTTATTCCGAACGCGTCCTGCAAACAGCGAGTTCCGCTTTTCGCTTTGATTGAATTGGCCTCTGCTCGCTCCGATCAGCCGGCCCGCTTCACGCAGTTCGATATCGAAGGCCGAGGTCGTCACCGCTGAACGTCTCCGCAGTTTCTGTTCCGCATCCAACCTCGCCATGGCGTGTCTCCAATTCCCTTACGCCCACCCCAACGCGACCACGATTGGCCTGATCTAGGCGAAGGGCGGCTGCGCCTCGATCGCCTCTGACGCAACGGCGGCGACAAACTTTTTTCCCCCGGCGGCCAAGGAAAGCGCCGCCATTCCTCGCGCAAGTCAAAAAAGTTTGTCGCCGCCGTCCTTCGCTTCGCTGCGGGCGTGAACGCTGCGTCGGCGCTCGCCTTCGCCCTTTGATCGCCATCGAGGCCGCGATGGGCGGCCCGAACAAAGAATGGAGACGAATATGGCTACGATCGGAACCTTCACCAAAACCGGCGACGGCTTCACCGGATCGGTCTCGACCTTGACCCTCGACGCCAACGTGCAGATCAAACCGGCCGAGAAGACCAGCGAGAAATCCCCCGACTTCCGCTTGCTGAGCGGGCGCGCCGAGATCGGCGCCGCCTGGAAGAAAACCTCGAACGAGAACCGCTCCTACCTCTCGGTCCGCCTCGACGATCCTTCGCTCGCCGCCCCGATCCTCGCCAATCTCTGCGAAATGGAGAACGGCGACTTCGACCTCATCTGGTCTCGCCCGAGCCGGCGCCGCAACGGCGATTGATCGACATCACGAG
>JBGSNB010000265.1:0-2014 GCA_041739835.1 Parvularculaceae bacterium
GCGAGGGCTGGGCATGAGCGTCATTCTTGTAGCGGGCGGCGTTGCGGTGTTTGTGGTCGGGGCGGCCGTCGGCGCGGCGCTGATGTATGCGATGGCGCGCGATCGCTTCGCGGCGATGGCGGAGGCCGCGGAGCGCGCCAATCATCTGATTACGGCGCAGTCGAATGACGCGTTGAAGGATCTCGGCGAGGCGCTGGCGAAAGCTGAAGCAGTGATCGGCGCAATCGACACCGCGCGGCGCGGCGCGACACGGGCGGAGAGCAGCGTCGCCGGCCTTATCACGCGGATCAACCAGTCCTGCGCGGATCTCGACAAAGCCTCGCAGCGCGGCTGGCTGCCGTCCTTCAGCCGCGAGGCGGGGCGGCCCGCGAAGGAGCCGCCGGAGCTGATCCTGGAGCCGACACTCGACGAAACGCGCTGATCTAGAAATCATGCTTCCAGTTCGCCGAAACGGTCTGGTCGCCATCCTGGCGCAGTTCGGTTTCGAGCGAGAAAGACTGGTTGATTTCATATTCGATGCGAACCGAGCCGCTGTCGCCGCGCGCATCTTGCGTCGCCGAGACGAATAATCCGTCTGCGACATATTTCCCGACGGTCAGCGTCGACGCGGCGCCGTCATCCTGGTCGATATCGATATTGAGGAGATCAAGCCCGAGCGCCGACCGCGCCATGCCGGTCGGCCCCTGGCCGCCGAAAGGGCCGATGCCGCCAAGTTCTGCGAGACCCTCCGCGACCTGCAGCGACTGCAGCGCAGAAAGCTCAGTCGCCGGCTTGTCGAAAAGAACGAGCGCCATGATGTCTTCTTGCGGCAGCGAGGGCGTCGAGGACAGCGTAATCACCGGCTCCCGCCCGCGTCCGCCGATCGTGATCATCGCGGTCGTCCCGGATCGCGTCTCGCGCGAGGCGCGCAGGTCGAGCGCCGGATTGTTCGGCGAGAGCGCATCGAAAGCGATCGCACCCGTCGTCATCTCGAACTGCCGTCCGGCGAAGGTGATGTCGCCTTTTTTCAGGGTGAGGGCGCCGAGTATCAAGGGCGCGGTCGCGCTGCCGACGATCCGGATATCCGATCGCCATTCGCTGTTGAGGCCGCGCCCGCGCACGAAAATCCGATCATCGCCGACAATGCGGATCGCGTAGGTGAGGCGCGCCGGCTTTCTCGCCGCAAGCGCCGCCTCGGGCGCGGCGCCGTCGCCGTTCAGGCGGACGACATTGATATTCACGAGGCCGGTCGTCTCCGGTGTGAAGACTTCCGCGTTCAGTTCGCGCACGGACAATTCACCGCGAGCTTCGAGATCGTCGAATGGCCCGGAAAAGTCGACCGAGCCGCTCGCCTCGACGCTGTCTATCGGGCCAGCGCTGAGCCGTGTGCGGTCGAGCGTGATTGTCGACTTCAGCGACGGCGCAGCGCCGAGCGTCACGACACCTTTCGCTGCAACCGTTTTCGCAGACTGGCCGGGCCCCCCGCCGGTCGCCTCGAACGCGATCCGCGATCCGTCAAGCGCCGCCGTCGCTTCCGCGCTGGCGTCGATATTGACGATGCTGAGCCCGCTGGTCAGTTCGGTATAGGCGCCCCTGGCGACGGTGAGCGCGCCCGTCAGCTTCGGGTCCCTGAGTGCGCCGCCGGCGGTCCCGTCAAACCGCAGGTCGCCTTCCAGCGATTGCAGAGCGGAGGGCAGGAACGCCGCGATGGTCTCGACCCGGCCTTCATAGTGCGCGGCGCCGGTCAGCGCGCCATCAGTGCTGACGCCGAGCGCCGGTCGCCGCGTCAGCCGCAGCGGCAAGGTGACGTCGAAGGAAAACGCGGGATCGACGCCCGTATCGCGCAGGCGAAGCCCGGCGCCGTCCCAGCCGAAATTCCCGGCGAGGCTCGCATTGCCGGTCTCGGAAAGCTGCGAAGTCAGTGTGAAGGCCCCCAACGCCGGCGCTTTTCGATCCGTATCGAGATCAAGCGAGAAGTCGAGCTCCGACGCGGCGCTGACGATCGGCGCACGCTCTGCGGCGAGCGTGGCGCGCC